>JAATFC010000315.1 GCA_015655435.1 Chitinophagales bacterium
ATCCCTATTGACTAGGAAAATATGACGCCAACCGTCTTTTTCCGAAACCCAAACGAAACTTTTATAGTCCGGAGTCCAATCCCAACCAACAGGATTATCATCGTTCCAACGACTTTTAATGTCTATCCAAGCCTTGTCCGTTTCGGTATAGAAGGAACTTGCTTTCCCATTTTTTATATCTGCATAGTATAGTGTGCTTTGGTTTTGTTTTCTGTTGAGTTGTTGCAATACAAGGCTTTCGTTGCCAGCCCATTCCATTCTGGGTAGATAGTTTTGTGCAGGATTACCAGGGACATTCATCCAAGTCGTCGTCGCTGTTGCAATATTGACAACTCCGACTTTGGTTGGTGAAGGAGCTTCGCCGACAACCGGATATTCCACGGGAATGGTAAAGGAATAAATCGAATCCGTATTGTCTATCATCAAAAAATTACGAATCTTACGCGCATCGACCTGCCAGTAGGCGATATTCCTACTGTCCGGACTCCAGCGAAAACCGTCACGACATCCAAATTCTTCTTCATACGCCCAGTCAAAAGTCCCGTTAATCAGGCGATCCGTTCCGTCTTTTGTCAGTTGTTTTATTTTCCCGGTAGCCAGTTCTTCTACATAAAGATTGTGCTTGCTTCCGTAGCCAATATATTTTCCGTTAGGAGAAAATTTGGCATACATCAGAGATGCAATAGGTAAACCTTTTCCGAGTTTTACCAATTTTTTACTGTCGATATTGAGCAGCCAATAATCGCCGCGCGTGTGATAGCGCCATACGCGTTCCGTATTGGTAAAAAGTAGAATACTTTTTTTGTCTGGTGAAAAATAGAATTTTTCGATTTTGAGCGGACGGCTGCTGTCTTTGGGTGTAAGCGTCGCAGACGAAAGCAATTCCGTATCCGTCACGGTCGTCAAATCTCGTTTGTAGATTTTCCCTTCGTCAAAAAAATAGAAACCGTTTCCGTCTTCTGTCCAGTTGTATTTCGGACCAAATTGGGCTTTGGATTGGGAAAAGAAAAAAACGCAGCAACAGATTAGTATAAAAGAATGTTTGCGAATCATATATCGGGCAATTTTTCGCTAAAATAAACCCTAATTCCTATTTTTCTAACTAAATCTTAGCAGATTTTTGTTTTCTTTTATCCCGTTTTTATACAAAAGAAATGGATTTTTATTTACCCGAACTTGTATCGGCTGGTATGGAATCCGTTCGGAGACGCAGGTTTTTGGATTTTTTTCCAAAAAAATGTTCAAAATCCTTGGAATAGGAAAGACTCGCACCCATTCGGTTACGACGTCCCAAACCGCTTGCACCGGAACCCACATCAAGACTACTTCGATTGAAGATTATTGCCCTCAACTTTCGGTCTTTGGACAAAATAATCGATACCGAAATATCGGGCAACCACTGGAATCCGCCACCGTAACTACTTGCACTAACTCCACTCAATCCAAAATCCAAATCCCCTCCGACGCTCACAATCACGTTTCCATTCAACAGGCTTTGGTTTAGCTTGAGATTGACTGCTTGACGGTCTAGCCTACTGGTATTCGTAGCTGCCGTGTTGGTAATTCCGAGGTTGGCGCTGCTGTATGTATTGGCACTGACGTCAAATTGCAGATTTCTGTTTCCGGTAATTTTATACAAAACATCCGAAACAATATGGTTCAATTCATTGGTAATGATTCCTGAAATAGAATTAACTCCCACGGAAGCAAAACTTGTAGCAGAACCGCCCGTTCCATAAGGCGCAAACGTTCCGAACACAATCAAGTAGGTGACCTGTTTCAGCATTTCATTGTTGTCGCTTTCCAACCGATTGAGGAAAAGCGCAAAATCCGGGTCGTTTTTGACGGAACTTCCAATAGGAAAATCCAACTTAAACCCGATATCTGGATGGCTGAGTTTGCCTGTAAGATTCGCAATCACGTAAACCTCTCCTCGATAGCCACGCATATTGCCATTAGTCGCATTGGCGCCCATCTGCGAACTCATCAAGTCGTTCATGTTGACATGGCTCGCTGTGTAGCTCGCCGCCACGTGCATATCCGCATCATAAGGCGACCCGTTCCATTCGATATAATTTCCTTGCCCGCCAATAAGGTCAAATGGTTTTTTGATTAAGGACTGGAAACTGAAATTGTACCGACCGTGCTCGATAGTGTAACGACCTTTCATCGTCATCGCACCATCCGCGGGAATGTGGATAGCCAATCGACCATTTCCCGTTGCTCGTATCATGTCTCCAGTTTGCTGGTCCATAATTACCTCAATCAAAGCAAGACCGTTAGCCGTCAAGTCCAAATCGACGGACATTTGGTTTCCGCTAGTTTTTGTCTTTTTGTCTACTGTTCCATATTGTTTGAAAATAATATAGTCCGCATTGGACGATTCTTTCGAATTGCCCGTTGGAATGACGATATGCGAAGAGTCCGCTGCCGTTGCGCTCACATTCATCTGTATATTGGACTGCGGCCCGCTGATGATAAATTGACCTTTCGCGATAGCCGTTCCGTAAAAAGAAGGGTTGTCTTTAGGTCCGGTATTGAGCGCCAATAGTTTGTCCGTATTGACACGGACATCGTACTTCATGTTTTGCAAGGCATTTTCGTAAATAGTTCCTGAAGCAATACCTTGATTTCCAAATTTGTCCTTTAGGACGATATTTCCCAAGTTAATCCTGTCTTCCAAAAATTGAATCCGGGCAGAATCGATTTTATAATGTACTTGTGTGTAATTGACAGTCAATTCGCTATTGCGAATATCTACATTCCCGACAATAGTCGGATTGGCAAAACTGCCGGTAATCCGTAAATCGCCTTCCGACTGCCCCGTCACTTCACTGAAAAGCGTGCCCAGCCATTCATTCAATATAAATATACGCGCATCGTCAAGATGTATTTTGGCATCCAACGGCGCGTCCAGATGTGCAATATCGTAAGTGCCGTCAATACCCAAACGATAACGTTCATTGTCGGATTTGATATTGTATTTGACCAGTTGTGTTTTTTTGTCAAAATTACCATCGACATGCACGACACCAATCGAATCGTCGTTGAGCCTAAACTGGCTGGCATCCAAGCTTGCCAATATATTGAACTGTCCGAAAAAGTCCTGCATACGCACTGTTCCGTTGGCGATACCGTCCATTTTAGGATTTTGGACGACTAATGGGACGAAATCGCTCATGTCGATATTCTTGAGTTGGACGACCAGTTCATTTTTGACATTGGAAGAAGGATTTTTGGAGGTTTCCACTTCCAGCTCCTGTATTCCCTGTTTGAATTTTACGTTTTGCGCAGATGCAAAATTTTTCCGAACGATAATTTCACCCTCTTTTTCCAACAACCATTTTTTGTCATTCAGAATAAAATAAGACGGCCGGAAATTGATTTTGACACCATCGTTCAAGGTATAAACATCCGCCTGCAAACTCGCATCGTTCAAGGTTTTGTTGGCCTTTGTGGTAAGTTGCAAAGCGGAATGGTCATTGGAAGAAGTTATGTCCAGTTCCGTATTGGGAAACCAAAAACTGTCTTTTGTATAAATGCTGTCAATACGACCGGTCAGCACCAATTTGTTGAAATCGCCTCGACCCTCGATATCTGCATGTCGGATGCGGTAGTGTTTGTCAATGTCAAGGTTGGGGATATTGGCATGCAAATAAAACGAATTGGAATCCGTTGTATTGATACCTCCCGCCACAACCGCACTGTCCAGTCCCGAAAAATTGGGCAGAAACAATCGCAGATAAGGCGAAAAATCTTTTGTATTCACGGTCAACAAAAAGTTTTGTCCGCGCGGAATATGTTTAGGCTCGCCAATAAGCGAAGGATAATATTTGTTCAGAAAAGCCTGAAAACTATTGGGCAAGTCCAATACGTTGTATCTTCCTTCCAGGTTGATATTGAACTCGTTGCTCTCAATTGTCAACAGTTTGTGGTTGAGACCTAGATTGTCCGCCTTAACTGCCAATGAGTCAAAATCGACAGACAGGCTATCTTTTGAAAAGGTCGCGTTCAACACTTTTGCCGTTCCAATATAATCGTCAATGTTTTTTCCCTCAAAATCCAAGTCAAACAGACCCGTCAATACAAAATTGTCCTTGGTAAGATTGAGTTTTTGCAAAGCCATCTGCTGTACATCACCGATGATATTGAATTTCGGTGCTTTCCCGTTGAAGTCCACCTGTATATGGCTCAATACGTTGGCGTTGGAGTCATTGATATTGAGCGTACCGGTAAAATATTTTTTCTGGATGGTGCCGTTGACATCTACATTGGAATAGCTGTAATGATTGACTTCAATATGATTGAAATGCCCTTTGAGCGAAGATTTGGCGGTTGCCAATTCGTAGCTCGTACCGTTGAAAGTCCCATTGAAATCGACCTCGCCAATAGCATCGGTCTTGACAAATTTCCCTATATTGAACTGTTTGGTCGTAAGCGTTCCCTGATATCGAGGTTCTCCTTTTTCCGGAAAACTAAGATGCGCTTTTGTATACAGACCTCCGATGGCAGTACTTAGATTTCCCTCTGTGAAAAAATCCCTTGCCGTTCCAACGAAATTGCCTCGGTACAGCATCACGCCCATCGCATCAAAATCCGGATTTTTGATTTTGTTCAATATGGGAACTAATGGCGCGGCTTCTGTCCTTGTGGTTTGAACCGTCAGATTTTGCAGGTTCATGTGAGCCGTGTCCAATTCAGGGAAACCTTTCATGCCGAGGTCACCACTGATGTAGGAATGCTCGTCGAGTTTTATCAAGGCATTTTTCATGACAAAATCATAAACAACACCTTTCAGGTCAAGCGAAAGCTGGATTTTTTTGTTCCAACTTTTCAGGCTTGGTTCGATATAAGCAATATCGTCCGTGTGTGTTTCTGAATGTACAAAATGTCCGTCCAGTTTGACGAAACTCTCAAAATCCCCAAAATCCTTGTTGAAGTCATTGAAATGAAAAGCCAAATAATCACGAAATTGACTTTTGTTCGTTTTTAGGTCAAAACGTTTGAACTCCATAATCTGTGGCGTCAAACGAAAATCTGCTTTTAGGTGTTTTATATCCAGTCCCGAACGTTCGTGTCCCTGTATATTGACCCGCGCCGTAATCGTATCCTTATTGAAATTGAATGCTTTAGCGCTGATATTGAGTTTGGAAAAAACCAAATGCCGTGTATCCAAAGCCACTTTCACGCCTCTGTTTTTCAGTTCTTTCAACAAAGAAACTGTGCTATTGGTAATCTTAATACTATCGGAATGGACTGTGATATCACCTTCATTAAAATACATTTCGCCCGATTTCGGGTCATAATAAGGACGAACTTTCCGTGGTTTTAGCGAATGGTAATCGGACAATGTAAATCCGAGTCGGTCAATATCAATATACCGAATATCAAAAACAGATTTTGCGAAATCCACTTTTCGCGCATCGACAGTAAGGCTGCCGAGATGAACGTGAATGTCCTGTCCTTCCCAAAAATCTACTTTGGACAAAGTGACATTTTCCAAATCTACTTTTTGTAGATTGAGCGTGATGGGTTTGGAAGATTTTTTCTTTTTGGAGGAATCAGGCGAGGCGAAATAATCTGCAATGAATTGATAATTCCACACCGAATCTTTTCGGTAGGTCTTGATTACTGCATTCTCTAGCCCGATGTATTTTAAGTCAATATTTTTTTTGAGGAAAAACCAGTCCGTAATACGCAATTTGAACGCTCCGGCATACAAAAGTGTATCCTTTTTACGGTCGCGAACCAGCATGTCTTCCAGATTCATCCTATTGAAAAAGGAAAAACTTACATGCTTGATGCTCACTTCGGTCTGCAAGTCGGCAGATAATCGTTTAGTGACTTTTTTTACAAGAAAATTTTGGAAAAACTCTGTCTGCAACAGCAAAACGACCAACAGCGAGACCGCTATCAGTGCCAACAAAACCCTTCCTATTATCTTAAATACAGACCTAAACAATATAATATCGACTTTCTACAAAAGTAATGGTTGTATCGTTGCCGTTGGGAACTAATACATTAACATTAGGAATCTAATTAAAGCTATATATTAACAGCAGTATGGTCTAAGACGCTATGGCTTGTGTAGAAGTCTTTTTTAGGTTGGAAGCTTCAAGGTAAGAAAGCAATTGTCTTTTTTCCGATTCGATATCGGAAACTTTTTTCTGAAGTCTCAAGATTTCGGCTTGATCTCTAAGCATTTGGTTCTCAATATCAAAACGCTTTCTAACTCTGCGTTTTTTAAAGAAAGACAAGACAATCATTCCCAAAATAACACCTGAGAAAAATATTAATAAGTTAGCTATCATATATATTTCTATTGGTTTAGAATTAACAGATTCAACTGGCAAAAATATAACTAAAATTTTAAATTGGATATAGTTAAAGGTGGTTTTAACAATTTTCATACCAAACAAACAATGACAGCTCATTCACAAAAATGTTTGGCGAGGATCAAGATTTTCTTGGAGGATGTTGCAGCTTTTTGGATTCTCGATAAGTACTCGTAAACCAATATTGGAACGTATGCCATCTTTCCATATCAATAATGGTCTCTTTGCGCGATAGATTTTTTAACGGCGGCAACCTTCCTTGTTTTTCTTGCAACAGAACAAATTGATGAATCCCTGTCAAGCCCAAAGCACATAAAGCCATCATACGTATATGGAAGCTCTTTATGTTTTTGGCATCAATATGTATTCCCCATATTTTTTCCTGAAACTCTTGTATAACAGAAGCGAAATAGTTCCGAAACTTTATCGCATTTTCCATACGATTGGGCAAAGTCGCGCTGCCTTCCGATTCGTCATGAATATCCTTATAGATATCGAAAATATCATTGGTTAACTGAATCAGAAATCCCATATAAAAACAACAATCATTTTCCTGTTGAGAAAAGGAAATATCAAGGTAGCAATTGGTAATTAAAAGCGAATGGCCGCCTTTTTCTTTTGTAATACGCGCTATGTCCTCATTTGTAATCGTTGGATCAAACTGTTTCTCGGATTCGTTTTGCGAATGAAAAATCTTTAAAGATACATCATCATAATAGGCCAGTTTCAGTCCTGCAAACTGTCTTCTCAAAAAATTATGCGCATAAAGAAAGATCTCCTCATCTCCGTTGACAGCGATAACATTTTCAGAATTAAAAGACAGTTTCCACAGTCTTTCATCCTGACAATCAACCCGATCACAAAAATCATCAAAAAGCGAGCTGCATATAAAATAATGGAGGAGCCTTTCTTTCTCCATGCGATTAGTGTTGCGTCCATGCAATTGGGCATAACCATCACTGATTAGCGGAACGAAAAGCGCATAACTATTGACAATTTTTTTGAATGTGAAGCCATTCAGATGTTGTTGCAGTTTCATCTCTATGTTTCTCAACTGGACTTTTGCCCATCGCGTTTCTCGCTTTCGCACGACAATACCATGTGCAACAATATACAGCAACCGGAAAAGAAAAGAGAGAAAATTGATCATGTAAGGCAATCTACTTATTTCTAGACAAAAAGCATAGACAAAATTCCCGCTAACATTAACAGCTTGCACCAGACACTGACATCATGAAAGTCTTTGGGATCCACCGCTTTTCTGACTTTATCATGCAACATAAATACAATCCCTAATAGAGAAAAAGAAGCAATCGCCCGAACGGTACTCCCTTTAGCAAAAAGAACACTGCCAATAACGGCCAATATTGCCGCCAAAATCCATATCAATGCAAAGACAACGATTTTTGTTTTACGCAGACCTATTGCAATGGGCATTGTGTAAGCATTCGCAACTTTATCTCCTTCAACATCTTCACAATCCTTGATTATCTCACGCACAAGTGTTGTCCAAAATGAAAAGAAAATATAGAGATACAGTATATTGACCCATGCTTTCTGCTGTTTTATTCCCAAGACTTCCAAGGTTATCAGCAACATCGGTAAAGTAATCAACAACGCGACCGTTATGTTTCCAAAAAGAAATGACCGCTTCCAATACCTTGAATACAGCCAAAGCAAAAGAATGCTTATAGCAATAATCGGAAAGATGAGGATGTACTTATTGTACCAGTCTGCCCAAAAGGCCAAACCCAGTCCCACAATATTTCCAATAGCGTACAAAAAAATGGCTCGTGTCTGCGATACGCCATTTCCGATATAGACTTTGTCCGGCTTGTTGATTATATCAATTTCTCGGTCATAACAGTCGTTGATAATATAGCCTGATGCGGCAATGCTAATACATGCTCCAGCGACTATAAATATGTTTGTAAAAGAAATTGTCGCAAGAATTTTGTCAATCAAACAGAAATAGAACATAAAGGCAGAAGCTCCGATAATCAAAAGATTTTGCCATCGAACCAGTTTCATAACAGTTCCTACCGTTTTCATACAGTAATCAATGTTTAGTTTATGCACTACGCTACTTTTCTACAGAGCATAGTACAAAGGGTTTATTAGGGATATTGACGGATTATTGTTGTTTCTTTTTAGAATCTTTTTGAGATCTAGAAAGAATATACCACAAGAACTGGCAATACGTGTTTCTTAAAAAAATTTAAAGCAAAAACAGTAACATTGAAAGCGTACCAATAAGCATTATAATCTTCACAAAAGAGCTTGTACTGTGAAATTGTTCCGGGGTTTCGGCTTTTCTCGATTTAAGGTTTAGATAGACGAAAAGCACAATCAATACAAGAACATCGACCGCCAATATAAATTCTCCAGTTTCAAACAAAAAGACCAGCAATGCCAAACATACGCCAACAATGAAAGTAATCAATATACTCAAAACGTTTTTGGTTTTGGGTAATCCACTTACCAAAGGTAATGTTTTTGCTTTTGCGGAAGCATCGCCTTCTCTGTCCTCACAATCTTTTAATATTTCCCTAATTAAAGTCGTCCAAAAAGAGAAAAAAAGAAACAATTGCAAAACCGGAAACTGCTCGCCATAACCCCAATCCTGCACTTCCAAGATGGTCAACAAAAGCAATGGCCCCATTGTAAGGAATGCAATCATCAGATTACCAACTAGATAAGTTTTCTTGAAATATCTCGAATACAGCCACAGCAGTCCAATACATATCAATACAAACGGTGTAGTATAAGCGCTATATTGTACATAATCCACATATACAGCCAATACGACTGCCAATATATTACACAAAAAATAAAGCAGGAGAGCCGTTTTCCCGGAAAAATATTTACCAATATAAACTTTGTCTGGTTTGTTTATCTTGTCAATATCCCGGTCGTAATAATCGTTAATGATATTGCCCGCAGCAGCAACCAAAACGCAGGAAAACGCAACCGCATAAAACACTTTTTTGGGGAAAATCGGCTGGAAAGGAACAATCAGACAATACGCAAAAAGATACTGCGCCAGAAAAACAATGACCAGATTGGGCCATCGCACCATCCGCAATATGTATTTAAGATTGTTCATATTAGCAATAAAACGAAAAAAGTGACCCGAAATATTTCAAAGGTCACTTTTTTCTATTGTAGAACCAATTTATAAAATTGCGCCCAATACCATTTTTTTCACTTCCGACATTGGGATTCTTTCCTGTGTCATGGAATCGCGGTGGCGAACCGTAACTGTATTGTCCTCTTTTGTCTGGTGGTCAATTGTTACGCAGAACGGTGTCCCGATAGCATCCTGACGACGATAACGTTTTCCTATTGCATCTTTCTCTTCGTAGTAGCAACGGAAAGCCGTTTTGCAGTCTTCCATCAATTCTTTTCCGATTTCAGGGAGACCATCCTTTTTCGTTAATGGGAAAATCGCGAGTTTAACAGGAGATATTTTAGGGGAAATATGCAAAACCGTGCGCGAATCCGAAGTTCCGTCCTCTTTTTTGAGTTCCTGCTCTTCGTACGCACTACTCAATATAGCCAAAAACATACGATCCAAACCTATAGAGGTTTCGATGACATAAGGAATATAGCTTTGATTGATTTCCGGATCAAAATACATCATTTTCTTTCCGCTAAATTCCTGATGTCGACGCAAATCATAATCTGTACGGGAGTGAATGCCTTCCAATTCCTTGAAGCCAAATGGAAATTCAAACTCAATATCGACAGCCGCATTGGCGTAGTGCGCCAATTTTATATGCGGTAGGAATCTTTCTTTTTCGGGAGCTATACCCAAACTTCTATGCCAAGCCAAGCGTTCTTCTTTCCATTTTTCAAACCAGTCCAGTTCCGTTCCAGGACGTACGAAAAACTGCATTTCCATCTGTTCAAATTCACGCATGCGGAAGATAAACTGGCGCGCAACGATTTCGTTTCTGAAAGCCTTGCCCGTCTGCGCAATACCAAATGGCACTTTCATACGTGCACTTTTCTGCACATTCAAGAAATTGACAAAAATACCCTGAGCCGTCTCAGGACGCAGATACAATGTATTGGTCGCATCCGCCACGGAGCCAATCTCCGTACTGAACATCAGATTGAACTGACGAATATCCGTCCAGTTACAAGTCCCGCTGACTTCGCAGCCTATTTTGTTTGTTTCGATTAAGGTTTTCAGCGCGGCAAAATCTTCTTTCGCCAACAATTGGTTCATCTCTTCCACCAATGCATCAGCTTCCTCTTTTTTTCCTTTGGATTCTAGTTTCTCAGCAAAACCTTCAATAAGATGATCAACACGATAGCGCTTTTTGCTGTCCTTGTTGTCAATCATCGGATCACTGAAATTGTCCACATGACCACTCGCCTTCCAAGTCGTTGGGTGCATGAATATAGCCGCGTCCAGACCAACAATATTGTCATGCAGTTGCGTCATGCTTTTCCACCAATAATTGCGGATATTTTTCTTCAATTCGCTTCCGTAAGGACCGTAATCATATACGGCACTCAGTCCATCGTAGATCTCACTGGATGGAAACACAAAACCATACTCTTTGGCATGGGAAATTATCGTTTGGAAATTATTGTCCTGCTTCGTACTCATAATAGCGCAAATATAACCCTCAATTATATTGAGCGTCTGTAAACGATGTAAAAAATGTGGATTTAGGAAACGCTTCAGGCAATTTTACCCGTTAGTTTTGCTTGGATATCATCTTGGAGTCTATGCCTACTTTGCCGGAACCTCTTTGGGTATCTAGGCTCAGATTGAGATTTTGCCGCATTTTACTTTCTTCAACCAAAAGCATTTCTTTCCTTTTGGATGCTGCCATGTTGCGCAATCTTAACGCAATCAACAAAAATCCCAAAGCCATGAAGAAAAGCAATGCAATTACGACTGTAGGGTTGATGTCCAGCTTTACCAGGAGAACGGTAACCGCCACGAGAACTGTATTGACTATTATCAAGGAAAAACAAATCTGTCTGGAGTTCAGACCTGCATCCAAAAGCAAATGGTGTATATGGCGACGGTCTGGTTGGAAAGGAGAGCCTCCATGTAATATTCTTGTCGCAAAAACCCTAAATGTATCAAAAACAGGTACTATCACTATGGCAAGAGCCAAGGCAAGATGCCCTTTACCAGCGTAAAAATTAAGTGGGGAACCATTCCTATGCACATCGTCAACCTCTACCATACAGACGCAAAGAAATGCTATAAAAAATCCAACCACCAACGAGCCTGTATCGCCCATAAAAATCCTCGCTTGGTAAAAGTTGAAACGAAGGAATCCCAAAATAGCGCCTGCCAAACAGAACGCACACAATGCAAATCCGGTATCACCCATATAGGCGAAATAACATCCCAATGCCATCAATTCGACAAAAGACAAACTTCCGCACAATCCATCCACTCCGTCAATAAGGTTGTAGGCGTTTGTGATAAATACAACACCGAAAGAAGTTAAAAGGACACTCAACCAAACCGGAATTATGTGAATTCCCAAAAATCCATGCAAATTGCCAATACGCACATCTGCAAAATAGGCTATCAACAAAGCCGCAATGAACTGAGCAGCAAATTTCTGTTTGGGAGTTATGGCAACGACATCATCTTTAAGGCCCGTCACAAACAGCAGAAAGGCTCCTGCAAAAACAAAATTCCAATGCGGAAAATATTTTTCTATATCAAAAATCGCTGTTACGAATGCTACTGCGGAAAATATAGCCAAACCTCCGAAAGAAGGTACCAGCTTTTTATGTCGCTTTCTCTGGTCTGGGCGGTCTACCAACCTTTTGCGTAGCGCAATCAACAAAACACCCGGTATTGAAAACAAAACAATTAACATTGACATTAGAAAAATTGCCAAATAGGTCAATACGTTTGCATCAAACCGTTCTAAGATGTTTAAGATTGCAGTTCCGAACACAGTATCCATTTTTTGATTTAAGCGTTATTCTTCTCTTAAATTCTGTAATTGGTTTTCTATTGAGGTCTAGGCGGTTCACAGGTTTATTGCTAAGGCGAAGGGCATCAATCCAATCACATTGTTATCATTAACTGCAAACGATTGCTTTTTATTGTGGAAAGTCATAAAAAAATGTAAAAATCATATTTCTTTTACCTTCCCGACTTAATTTTCGTTTCCATAACTTTGCTTTTCTCAATAATTGCGCATGAACAACAACATTCCCAAAAGATATCTTATTACAGCGGCTTTACCTTATGCCAATGGATTGAAACATATTGGTCATCTGGCAGGGGCATACCTCCCTGCCGATATTTATGTAAGATACCTGAGAGCAGCCAAAAAGGAAGTACTTTTCGTATGTGGAAGCGATGAGCACGGTACGGCTATTCCCATTCAGGCAAAAAAGGAACACACAACGGCTAGGGCAATTATTGACAAATATCACCCCATCATCAAGCAAAATTTTGAAGATCTGGGGATTTCTTTCGATATCTACCACCGTACATCCGAACCTATCCACCATGAAACGGCACAGGAATTTTTCAAGGTGCTGAACGACAACGGAGATTTGGAAGAGAAAGAAAGCGAACAATATTATGACGAGGATGCTCAAACCTTCCTTGCGGACAGATATATTAAGGGAACCTGCCCCAATTGCGGCAATCCCGACGCTTACGGTGACCAATGCGAAAAATGTGGCACGTCCCTAAGTCCGGAGCAGTTAATCAATCCCGTGAGTACCATCAGCGGCAAGACTCCCATAAAAAAATTGACCAAACACTGGTATCTTCCTCTTAACCGACATGAAGAATGGTTACGCCAATGGATATTGGAAGACCATAAGGATGATTGGAGGACTAGCGTATTGGGGCAATGCAAAAGCTGGCTTGACGGAGGCTTGCAGCCGAGAGCGGTCACACGCGATCTGGACTGGGGCATCAAAGTTCCGGTAAAAGATGCAGAGGGGAAAGTCCTCTATGTTTGGTTCGATGCGCCCATTGGCTATATCAGCGCTACCAAGCAATGGTGTCTCGACAACAATGCAAATTGGCGCACTTACTGGGACGACAAGGATACCAAACTTGTCCACTTCATCGGAAAGGACAACATCGTATTCCACTGTCTGATTTTCCCGGTGATGTTGAAACTGCACGGAAACATATTGCCAGACAATGTGCCAGCCAACGAATTTGTCAATCTGGAAGGAGACAAGATGAGTACCAGCCGCAACTGGAAGCTGGAAATGCAGGACTATATTGACGATTTTATCCGAACAGAAAACGGCGGACCTCAGATGGCGGACGTATTGCGCTATTATCTGGCTACCATCCTTCCGGAAACCAAGGACAGCGAATTTACCTGGAAAGGATTTCAAGATGCCAACAACAGCGAGCTAGTAAGTATTTTCGGAAATTTTGTCAATCGTACATTTGTATTGATGCATAAGTTATGTAACGGCAAAGTACCGCCACTGCATGCTGTCAATATTGACCAAATTGACGAAACAATCATTGCTGACATTGAG
>JAATFC010000123.1 GCA_015655435.1 Chitinophagales bacterium
CATATTGACAAAAATAATTCATTCGCAGCAGGGAACATTCACAAGCTACTGAGACACTACACACAGCAAATGAGATGTCAAATCTTTTAATATAAAACACTGAACCACTTTAAACAGAAAAAGCAAGTCCGATATGGACTTGCTTTAATATTTTAGTATTAAATAGCTTTAATGACTAATAGCCACCGCTGCGACCACCTTTGTAGCCACCACCGTTGCCACCTTTGTAGCCACCACCGCCGCCGCTACCATAAGATTTTTTCTTATAGTCTCCGCCGCCGCTACCTTCTGGTTTTGGAGTAGATTCGTTAACGATGATCTTACGACCACCAATTTCAGTTTCGTTCAAGTTGCTGATTGCAGCTCTAGCAGCATCATCGTCTGCCATTTCAACAAATCCAAATCCTTTGCTACGGTTGTTGTTGAACTTGTCAGTTACAACTTTAGCGGAAGCGACTTCCCCATAAGTAGTGAAAAGATTGAAAAGATCGTCGCTAGTCATTGACCAGCTTAAGTTACCTACGTAAATGTTCATGGTTTTAAATTAAAGAAAAATGTAAAAAATTTTACAGCAAACCAAAACCCAAAAAACAATACGCAGAAACGCTACGGGATTGTTAGGACATCTTGAATTGAACTGTATTGCGTAACGAAGATAAAAATATTTATTTACCAAACAATTTTTTTTAAAATATTTAAAAATGATTACTGGTCTGGTTGCCCCGAAAAATCCTTACAATAATTGACATCCCATTTGCGGTAACGCTTCAATTCTTCATCCAGTCTTTTGGTAAAATCAGTGTAATTTTTGTTTGCTGGCTGCGTCCACAGGACTTCGCTCAACGCCGCAAGACGTGGGAACACCATGTATTCCACCTTAGCAGGAACGGTCATGTATTCCGTCCAGACATTGCCCTGTGCGCCCAATACATATTTCTGTTCATCTGCGCTCAATTCCTTCGGAACTGGTTCATAACCATAGACTTGTTGTACTGGCAGATAGCCTCCTATCGTAACAGAATCTTCGTTTTTGCGCTGTGCGTGGTCTAAATAAACATATTTTCCGGGAGTCATAATCACATTATGCTTCTGTTTGGCTGCTGAGATACCGCCTTCTTCCCCTCTCCAGCTCATGACAGTCGCGTTGGGAGCCAAGCCGCCTTCCAAAATTTCATCCCAACCAATAATCTGTTTTCCCTTACTATTTAGGTACTTTTCTATTCTATGAATAAAATAACTTTGTAAGCCTTCTTCGTCTTTCAGGCCTTTTTCTTTTATCAATTTTTGACAGAACTCTGACTTTTTCCAATAGTCTTTTGGAGCTTCATCACCTCCAATATGGACGTATTTGGATGGAAACAGCGGGATGATTTCGCTCAAAACGTCTTCCAAAAACTTGAAAGTATTCTCCGACGGAACAAAAATATCAGGATATACACCCCATGACTGCTGCACTTCCTTCCCGTCACGAGGACCGTACCAAGTTACACCCGGCAATACCTGTGTCGGCTGGTCAGGGAAACAACTGAGCTCCGGATAGGCGGCAATCGCCGCAGAAGAATGGCCCGGCATCTCTATTTCCGGGATTACGGTTATGTAACGGTCGGCAGCATATTTTACGATATCCTTTACTTCTTCTTGTGTATAGAATCCGCCCGATTTAGTTTCGTCGTTGCCTTTACCGGGATGGTGACCGATAATGCTCCCGTTGCGCCAAGCTCCTACTTCCGTGAGTTTAGGATATTTTTTAATCTCAATGCGCCAACCCTGGTCTTCGGTAAGATGCCAATGGAACGTATTCATCTTATGCAATGCAATCAGGTCGATGTACTTTTTGACAAAATCTACGGGCATGAAATGACGTCCGCAGTCCAGCATCAACCCTCTATATTGGAATCTCGGAGCATCCGAAATCTTCACTACGGGTACACTGACTTCTCCATTAAAATCGGCCGGCAATATCTGAATGATACTTTGTACTCCGTAAAATACACCTTCTGCATCCACTCCTATTACCGTAATGCCAGACGTTGTACTGGTTAAGGAATAACTTCCCGGTATGGCATTTTTGTTGGATTCGATTTTTAATATGATAGCAGACTTCGCTGAACGCTTGTTGTCCAATACAATATTGTAAATCTTTGCCAAATAATCCTTCAAAAACTTGGCAGACTTTTCCGTTCCTTTTCCACTGCTAACTGTTGTGGCAGTTGACAATCGGAAAAACTGTCCGTCCGTAACGGTTATTTCCTGTGGCTTAGGCACGATGCTGACTTGTTGCGAAACCCCGTCCAACACAGCCGCCAAAAGTCCAATGGCAAGCAAAATCTTTTTCATAATAAGGTTTTGATAGGGATTGAAAATAGTATCTTTTTTTCAAATAAGTCCCATTCAATCGATTGTCTTGTTATTTCAGTATGGGCAATATCAATTTGCTTGCATGTCCTTTATCGTGATAGATTTTGATATCAGCTTTCTGGAAATCGCTATCTTTTGCATGATAGATATCTACGAATTTCTGTGGATTGCGGTCGGCCAACGGAAACCAAGAACTTTGCACCTGCACCATGATGCGATGACCTTTTTTAAAAGTATGGGCAATATCCGGCATCGTGTATTTGACTTCTGTAACTTTTCCCGGAACAAACGGTTCCGGTTTTTCAAAACCGTTTCTGAAACGACCACGGAAGATATCGCCACGTACCAACATCTGGTAACCGTTCATTACATAATCCGTTTTTTCATTGTCATATTTGAAATCATCGGGAAAAACATCAATCAATTTCACGACAAAGTCCGCATCCGTAGTGCTTATCGCCACTTGCAAATCAGCCGTCAAAGGTCCAGCCAGCGTAACATCACCATCCAATACTTCCGTCTGGAAAACCAATACGTCCGGTCTCCAAGCCGCAAAACGTTGGTCATCTGTCATATACTCGCGTGTACGATGTGACTGCACGCCGTCCGTGTACGGAACAGGCTTGGATGGATCACTCGTATATTGTGTAAAAGTATTGGCTGTATTGGTCGGTGCATCGAAACTCAATCCACCTTTTTGCTGTAGGTAAATAGCGGTTTCCGTTTCCCCGGCAGGAGGCCATTTGTCAAACGTTTTCCATTCGTTTTCTCCTGTAAAGAATATATTGGCTTCCTTGATATTGTCTATGGAACCTTTGCCTTTCAAATAATAGTTGAAGTAAGGCAATTCAATATTGTCAAAATACCATTTGGACGTTTTACTGCCATATTGGACATTTCCCAAAAATTCACCGTCTCCTCCACGTCCGGCCCACTGCCCATGAAACCACGGACCCATAACGATTTTATTGTTGTTTTTCGCTTTAGATTCAATCGCCTGATAGGTACTCCAAGCACCGAAACAATCTTCCGCATCGAACAATCCTCCAACGACTAACGTATTGGTTGAGGGCAAAATATTAGCCGTATAATTGCGAACATTGCGCGCCTGCCACCACTGGTCATAATTGGGATGAACCATCAAATCCTGCCAGAACTTGATGCTGTCGCCCATCAGTTTTGTAAGATTGGGCAATGCTCCTTGTTTCAGGTAAAAACTATAATTGTCGCTCGTGCTAAACTTAAATGGTTTTGGGCCAACAGTTGTGGGCTTTGGTCTTGGTTGTCCAAATCCGGTATAGAACGAAAATCCGTCCATCGCCATCAACGCACCGTTATGGTGAAAATCATCTCCGACAAACCAATCCGTAACGGGTGCTTGCGGACTTACGGCAACCAACGCCGGATGTTTGCTCAGAGAAGCCATCGTAGAATAAAAACCAGGATAGGAAATCCCAAAAATGCCGACTTTTCCATTGTTGCCATTTACATTTTTGACCAGCCAGTCAATAGCATCGTACGTATCACTCGCTTCGTCGATTGTCTTTTTATCGGTTTTGTTTTCAATATAAGGTCGTACATCCTCAAAAGTTCCTTCGCTCATCCAACGTCCACGCACGTCTTGCGTTACCA
>JAATFC010000077.1 GCA_015655435.1 Chitinophagales bacterium
CCATCAAATTGAAACCATATTCCGTAGCATAAAACATCTGACCGTCAGGCATTGCAAGATACTTCGCACCTCCTATAAAGTTTGCAGGAGCAGCAGGGTATGGACCATCTCCACCTTTGTATATTGGACCATTTCCGTCCAATTTAGCACCATGGCAGATACCACAGTATATCAGATATAGACGTTCTGCTTCTTTTGCACCAGCTTCATCCAATGCAGGTTCTGGATTAGGAATACTTCTTGATGCAACATAGTTTGTTGTATCTCCAGCCTTGTCCTTTTCCAATGGGAAAGGCGCATCTTCTCCGCGCGCAATACTTCCCGCAGCAGGCCTGTTATTGTAAAATATTTTTGAGCCCGACTGCTTTTCATCTTCCGTAAAAGTAGAAGGTCTCTCCGCATAAGTCTCGTATGCACGACTGTAAAACATGTCCGGCATATACACCCTATGAGGTTTGCGATTATTTTCGCTGCAACTTACAATTGCCAAACTTGACAACCCTAAAAATGCTATTACAGAAAATTTCTTCATCAGTAAATAATTATTCTACTATATTGTAATAACCTAAATTCTTAATTTTTAATACCTTATGCTTCTACTGGAACGTCATTAATCAAATATGGCTCATCGTCCACATCGTAACGTCCCCACCACCATTCCGTTTCGGCAACCTGCACATTGACCTTGCAAGCACCTGTACTCTGCATGAACGCTTCCAAGTCTTCTACATTTGTTTTGCTAGTACACTCAATCGGCATTACAAATAAATCATCCGTAGCACGAACGTCAAATATGTGCTTTTTAACACCAGGAGCCAATTTACAAATCCACATGAAAGTCATCACCATACCCACCGCCGCGAACAATACCGTCAACTCAAATGTGATTGGAATAAATGCGGGCAATGCAAAGTGTGGTTTACCGCCGTAAATCTGAGGCCAGTCGCTTGTCAAAATCCAAGTCATGCAAGACAAAGCCGTCGTAGTACCTGTGATACCAAAAATAAAACCAGCAGTATGCAAACTTGTTTCGCGCATCCCCAATGCATGGTCTAAACCGTGCACGGGAAACGGAGTGTAAACATCGTGAATCTTATAACCTGCTTCCTTGCACTTTTTGATTGCAGGAAACACTTTATCGTCATCATCGTAACAAGCTACTACAAATTTCTTTTTTGCCATATTATAAAAGCTTTAAGCGCTTACTATTTAATTTTTCTACAATTCCTTTTAGACTAGTGTGCATACTCATGAGCGAACTCTTCGGCTGTCATCTGTTCAGCAGGAAGCATTTTTTCATGGTAGTTGTCACCAGTTGTTTTCAATACAGATTTGA
This sequence comes from Chitinophagales bacterium, assembly GCA_015655435.1. Taxonomy (GTDB): domain Bacteria; phylum Bacteroidota; class Bacteroidia; order Chitinophagales; family Chitinophagaceae; genus Rhizosphaericola. The sequence goes on from JAATFC010000077.1 coordinate 1,337, forward strand.
TTTCCGCAACCGCAATAACCGGGAAGTATTTTGCGAACAGGAAGAAACATGTAAAGAACAATCCGAACGTACCCAAGTAAAATCCGATTTCCCATATTGTCGGGCTGTAATAAACTGTCCAAGAAGATGGAAGATAATCACGGTAGATAGAGGTTACAATGATTACAAAACGTTCGAACCACATACCTACGTTAATCAATATACTCATGAAGAATGTCAATGCGATGTTGCGACGCAATTTGCTGAACCAGAAAATCTGTGGTACAATCACGTTACAACTCATCATTCCCCAATAGGACCATCCATAAGGACTGAACAAATTGACACGGCTATAGAAGAAAGCGTATCCTTCGTATTTGTTTTGAGAATACCAAGCCATGAACAATTCTGTCAAATACGCACAACCTACGATAGACGCAGTCAATACGATGACTTTATTCATCGCTTCAATATGACCCATTGTGATGTAATCCTGCAATCCCAATACGTGGCGCACCATCAACAACAAGGTCTGTACCATCGCAAATCCAGAGAATACCGCACCCGCAACGAAATAGGGAGGAAAGATGGATGTATGCCAACCCGGAATAACAGAAGTTGCAAAGTCAAAAGATACGATTGTGTGTACGGAAAGTACCAATGGTGTACTCAATCCTGCCAATACCAACGAAAGAGATTCATGTCTTTGCCAGTGTTTAGTAGAACCGCTCCATCCAAATGCAGCTACACCATATAAAAGTTTGCGCAATTTGGTTTTTGCACGGTCACGTACCGTTGCAAAGTCAGGCAACAAACCAGAATACCAGAACAATAAGGACACAGTAAAATAAGTAGAAATCGCAAATACGTCCCAAAGCAAAGGAGACTCGAAGTTAGGCCACAAAGAACCTCTTGTATTTGGATAAGGCAATACATACATTGCCATCCATACACGACCCATGTGGAATATTGGGAACTGACCCGCGCACATAACGGCGAATATCGTCATCGCTTCCGCAGCACGGTTTACACCTGTACGCCATCCCTGACGGAACAACAACAAGATCGCGGAAATCAATGTACCGGCGTGACCAATACCGACCCACCATACGAAGTTGGTAATATCCCATCCCCAACCCACAGTTTTGTTAAGGTTCCACTGTCCAATACCATATACCACTTCTTGATATACGCTCAAAACTCCAAAACCTAATAAAATCAAAGCAATTACTAAACCTACATACCAAAGCTTCGTAGGCTTGACCTCGATCGGTTTGATAATGTCTTCAGTTATTTGGTGATAGGTTTTGTTACCTTTCACCAACGGTTCCCTTACTTCTGATTCGTATTTAAATAATGACATGGGTATTATTTATAAAACCAATTAAATTAATCTGACTCTAAATATTCTAATTTACGATTACGCTTCTGCCGCTTCTTCCATTTCGGTCTTGTTACGGACTTTTGTCAAATAGTTCACATTTGGCATGACGTGTAATTGTTCCAAAGAATAGAACAATCTGTATGGATTGTCTTTTCTCGTTTTAGAAATAGCACTGTTTTTATCATTGACGTTACCAAATACGAAACAATCACTTGGGCAGGAAGACTGACAAGCTGTTTCAATATCCGAATCGACCATTGGACGGCTTTCTCTTTTCGCTTTCAATTTCGCATCCTGTAGACGTTGTACGCAGAAAGAACATTTTTCTATCACACCTCTTGAACGGACAGTAACGTCTGGGTTCAATACCATGCGTGTAAGATCATCGTTCATATCCAGGACAACCTCTCCCAAATCTCCAACCAGTTTCTGGTCTTGGTTATTTTTGAAACTATCGGCTCCAGTGTAATCAGCCCAGTTGAAACGACGTACTTTATAAGGACAGTTGTTGGCACAATAACGTGTACCGATACAACGATTATAAGCCATCTGGTTCAAGCCTTCAGTGCTATGGTTAGTTGCACTTACCGGACATACGTTTTCACAAGGTGCATTATCGCAATGCTGACACATCATTGGCTGGAACACTACATCCGGATTTTCCACATCACCGCTGTAATAACGGTCAATACGCAACCAGTGCATATCATGGAAACGAGCAACTTCTCCTTTACCAACGATAGGAACATTGTTTTCAATACTACAAGCTACCACGCACGCACCGCAACCAGTACAAGCGTTGAGGTCAACGCTCATAGCCCAGTGAATACCTGGTTTTTCGTGGTATGGATAAATAGTTCCTTGTTTTTCAAAATTTTCAAGTCCTCCGAACTCTTCAAATTCGTGTTCACGTTCTTTGAAGATTTCTTTAGGGTCGTGGACGAACTGTGCCAAAGTCAATTCTTTCATGACTTCTACACGCTTGCCTCCTATTTTCGAATCGTAACGACCATGAGTCTGAGTCTGAGCTATTGTATATTTTTCACCTGTTCTTTCAAGTTTACCACCGGAAAGATTATAGTTTACAAAGCCATCTTTTACATAAGAAAAAGGATATACGTTCTTTCCAGAACCTTTAGCCGCTTTTCCTATTTTTTCAGAACGACCGTAACCTACTGCTACTCCGATTGTATCTGCCTGAGTACCAGGCACAATCAAGAACGGAAGTGTAAGTTCTTTACCATTTATGGTCAGTTTCAATACTTCTTTTTCCGGATGTACTTCATAGTCGTCCGACTGACCTTCATTTGTAATATCAATGTTCAACAGTGATTTAGCAATCTTGGGAGAAATAACAAAATAGTTATCCCAAGTCGAACAAGTTATCGGATCCGGCATTTCCTGCAAGAAAGGATTGTTTGCTCCTTGCCCTTCGCCAATACTGACTTTTTGATAAAGCAATACTTCAATATCAGAACCAGTTTTTGTAGCACCTATCGCAGAGATAGCATTTGCAACAGCAGCACTGTTAAAAGCACCTGCGCTTGCAGCAGTCTCAGCAGGATTCAATACACCTGTCTGAATTGCATTAAACCATCCACCTTCACCACCTAGCTTAGCGGACCAATATTGTTTCAAATATGCAGCATATTCCAATCCTGCGCCAGCCCATTTCAATAAGCTATCCTGCCATTGACGTGTTTTGAACAAAGGATTAATGGTTGGCTGTATAAATGAAAAATATCCGGATTTCGGTTCTGCATCTCCCCAACTTTCCAAATAATGGTGGTCTGGGATTTTATATTTACACAATTGTGTAGTCTCGTCGTCAAAAGAACTGAAAGAAACAGTCGTTCTTACTTTTTCAAGACCTTTTTTGAATTTGTCTGCGTCGAAGTAGTTGTAAGCAGGATTGGCGCCATATACCAACAAGGTATTGACCGTACCAGCATTCATGTCTGCTACTAATTGAGCAAAGTCTGCATCATAACCTGCACGATTGTTCAAGGTAATAGCCCAGTCAATTGTAGTGCCGTAAGCACCTATTGCTTGGTTCAAAGCATTAACAGCTATCTGGACATTAGGGTCGTTGCTTCCGCTCACAACCAATGCTTTGCCCTTAGTTTCTGCTAAGTCTTTCGCCACTTTCTTGATGCCTTCGACCAATTTTGCATCAGAAATACCTGAAACTGCTTGACCGTTTACAGCATTCAACAACGCAACTGCAACTTTACCCCATTCTGAGGGTTTGCATAAAAATTTATAGTCAGCACTAGCTCCTGTTGGGCTGAGTACACTTTCGAATTGATAGTGCCTGCTCATTGCAGGTTTCTTTTCGTCAATACGTCTGTTGACAGCGTATTGTTTTGTAAATTCTGTAGGAGAAAGCCATGTTCCTAGGAAATCCGCACCGATACTTACAATAGTCTGTGCGTTTTCAAACTTATAGGAAGGAATTGCTCTTTTTCCGAAAGTAGATTCGTTCGCCGCTAAAATACCTGCATAAGAAACCGCATCATAAGTGACGTGCTTACCTCCTGGATATTTAGCCAAAAAAGAAGCTATGATTTCTTTTGTAGATGGGGAAACGATAGTGGAAGTCAATACCACTACATTGCCGGCAATATCAGACGCAAGCGCCTTGTCTATCTGGGCAAATGTTGCTTCCTTGTCTTTTATATAAGGGAATCTTAACCGTGCTGTATTATACAAATCCAAAACAGATGCCTCTGCTCTGGCGGATGTACATCCTTTGTATATCGGGCTCTGGTTGTTACCTGTTATTTTGATAGGACGACCATCACGTACTCTAGCCAATATACTTAAAACGTCACCATCTTGTACATATGTCGTTGCGTAATAGTCAGCCTGTCCAGGGACGAGGTCCTCTGGTTTATTTGCAAAAGGAATGGATTTGTGCACTGGAGTCTCACAACCTGCAGCTATAGCAGCCGCAGCCGTACTGAAACCTAAATATTTCAAAAAGTCTCTACGTGGCGTTACAGCATCTAACACACCCTTGCTTTCATCAAATGGAATCTGTGGCTCTTGCGCTTTTGGAAACTCGTCTTTTACAGATTGCTTGTATGCCTCTGATTCATTCCGTTCTCCAAAGCTTTGCCAGTACTTTTTATTCTCCATTTATATCTGAATTTGAAATTTTTTAAATCTAACTACAATTAAAAATTGCCTATCTTAATAGTGGCATTTCTGACACTCTGTACCACCAATCATCTGTACGGTTACAGAATCAATCTTACCGGATTTCAACTGCTCATGGTATTTTTCATACATGCTGTAGAATCCGTTGTCGTTGAACTGTACTTTGGTCGTACGGTGACAGTTGATACACCAACCCATTGTCAAAGGAGAGAACTGTTTCATTTCGTCCATCTTAGTCACTTCACCATGGCAAGTCTGGCAGGCAACCTGTCCAACTTTCACGTGTTGAGAGTGATTGAAATAAACGTGGTCAGGCAAGTTGTGGATACGTGTACACTCGATTGGTTTGGCTTTTGATGCATCCCAATCACCTTTACCGGAAAATCCTGCATATTTGAACAACTTCTGAATTTCCGCTGTACCGTTTACTTCGTTTCCGTCTTCGTCATGCAATGGAGCACCCGTATATTCCGTGATTGCCTTGTGGCAGTTCATACAGATATTGACGGAAGGAATAGTTGCTTGCTTACCTTGATATACGCCAATATGACAATATTGACAATTAATCTGGTTGACACCTGCGTGTACTTTATGCGAATAGAAAATTGGTTGTGTCGGTTCATAGTTTTGATACTGACCTAAACCTATCGCATTTTTTGCCAAGCAATAACAAAATCCAAGGAAAATAATGATGCTTAAGAATACGATTACTGATTTCTTGCGATACCAAGGTGTCGGGGTTGCCAATGCAGGTTCACCTTCCTTCTTTTCAGCAATACGTTTAAGGTTTTTGTTGACTTGAATCAATATCAAAACGGCAATAGCCAATACAACGGTAATGATACCGTAGAACATCGTATTGTCATCATCTGCTTTTACCTCACCATTCGGAGTCGGTGTACCGACAGCAGCAGGTTTAGCAGTTTTGATATAGTCCAATATAGCGTCGATATCCTTCTCGTTCAACGTACCTTGGAAAGCAGTCATTACGTTTTTGTTGTACTGAGCAAACAAGTTGTCAGCATACGCTTTGTGCTTACCGTTTTTCAAATATGCGCTACTGTTAAGCACCCACGCATGCAATTCTTTTCTATCTGGCCAACGGTCTTCCACTCCCATAAGTGCGGGACCGGTCAAAACCTTAGTAAGAGAGTGGCAGGAAGCACAATTGGCCTGAAATAAGGCCTTACCGTCCTGTGCGTGCAAACTTGTACTTGAAATAAAAAACACCAGGCTAAAAACTACACCTAGCCTCACAAAGAGATTTTTTAAATGAATCATATTCACAATTCAATGTATTGGAATGTGGAAAAATACCCCTAACGCGGCAAAAATATGACACGAAGTTGACAAATTAAGCATCTATTTAAATTTTTTTTCACGATTTGACATGAATCAAACGTCCGTCAACAGTAGTATTGGTAAAAATCACCATTTTTTGTCTGATTTCTACAAAAAGTGCCATTAAGGATTTGGATAGAAAAATTTCGTCATACTTCTGTTTTATTAATCAATTAAAAATCAGACAGCTATGAAAGAAAAGAGAACAAAGGAGATTTTCTTCTGCTGGCAGCCAGCTTTTCTTCTTTCGTTGGCGCAATTGATGCATTTTTGCAAAATGGAATCCGCAAACAAAAAACAGGTGGCTGTCTTCGCAAGTGGAGCGGGCACCAATGCCGCCAATCTCATCCAATACTTCAAAAACCATCCTTCCATTACGATTTCATACATTGTATGCAACAAACCCGAAGCTGGCGTATTGGACATCGCCAAGGAAAATCATATTCCAACGTTATTAATAGAAAAGGAACGTTTTTTCCGAGGAGATGCTTATTTGCCCATTTTGCATGAGCATCATATTGATTTCATCGTATTGGCTGGTTTTTTATGGAAGATTCCCATTGCACTGATACAAGCGTATCCCGAAAAAATAGTCAATATACATCCCGCACTTTTACCCAAATACGGCGGCAAAGGCATGTACGGCATGAATGTCCACAACGCAATAGTATCCAATAAAGAAAAAGAAACGGGTATCACCATACACCTCGTGGACGAAATCTACGACAACGGAAAAATACTTTTTCAGGCAAAATGCCCCGTCAGCGAAAACGATACGCCAGAAAACGTAGCCCACAACATCCATACATTGGAATACGCACATTTTCCCGAGCAGGTAGAAAAATGGCTAGAAAATAAGTAGCGACTAACGTTTTTAAAAAGATTATTCGTCTCCCGTTCCGAACTCTTTGTCAAAACGTTCCTTGATTTTGTCCTTTCTCAATTTCTTGAAAAGGTCGACCTTGACTCCCATCGGACCGCCGTTGTTATTGGTGGCGCGCAGGAAGATGCTTGCTCCCACTTTTTCGTCCGTATCCGTTTTTTCCAACGCATCGTCCTTGTCACTTTTTTTCAGAATACTACTAAACGGTACTTGAATACTAATATCCGAATTGCCGTAGGGGCTGTAGATACCTTCCACGAACAGGCGGAGTGCCGTAGACGCTATCTCCATACGGTTAATGAAAAAATTGCCGTGACGTACAAATATGGTATCGGTTATATTGGCAAACCGCACATTATTAAGGTCGCGTTTTTTGAAGACATACTTCTGAATGGAAAGCAGCGGTGGGTAGTTCAACAATTGTCCATTGGCTAGATTGAACCGGAAATATCCAACCGAACTTCGCGGCACGACACTGGCTTTTTGATCAATCAGGGCAGTCAACTGGGATTTGGCGGTCAATGTTCCTTTTAGGTTTTTGTAGGAAAGTCCGTTGACACCAAAATTATCAAACGCATACAGAAGCTTGTCCAACTGTACTTTTTGGATATCGAGATTGACTTTAAGCTTGCTGTTTCCGTTGGCAATCGTATTGACCGTTCCGGAAAGATTGATGGAACCTCCGGCATGGTTGACATAGAATTTCTTCAAATCCCATGTATTTTCCTTGAAAACAATATTAGTCTGAAATGCCGTCGCCGTAAAATTGTTGTATTTTATTTCCTTGGAGTGGATATTCAACCTAAATTCTCCTTTTTTCAACAAATCATCAATCTGTAAAGAAGAAGATGCCAATCCTCCTTTCTCCTGTTTTTTAGATTTTGTATTGGACGATTTCTTGGCCGTATTGGACGAAGATTGTTGGAACAGTTTGGCAAAATAGTTTAGGTTGAGATATGGGGCATTGATGTCACAATTAATAAAACCAGCCATCGGTGCTCCTGATTTGGGGTCAATAACGCTGTTGCCATCTATATTGACGAAAATACTGTTGTTGTTGAGCGTAGCACGCAGATTGTTTACCCTAAGATTATTTTTACCAAAAGCCACTATACCGTTGCAGTTTTCAAAAAGCAGTTGTTTGGGTACGTACATCGCTTTCCCGTTTGCAATGGCAAACTCGCCGGAAAGATTTTGCAAAAGCCCAAGTCCTGAAGGAATTCGTCCTTTGTATGCCAAAGAGATTTTCGCCTGTCCATCTAGAAAATCGAGCGTTTCCATACCCAACTGATTGTTGAGATTGACCAATCGAGTCGCACCCAGCATTGCCATATCCAGATATGGGTCTTCTAGATTGATAATATTCATCCTTTGCCCAACAAGCGGTACGCCCGTCATGTTGCCCTTGAATTTCTCGATGACAATCGTTGAGTTGGCGTCGTCTGGCAATTTGGTCTTGTCATTTTGATTATTGAAATTTCCCACGAATGAACAACTGTCCAATTGTGTATCTAAAGTCTTGATACCGACCGAGCTGTTGGGCGTAACTAGCCTGACCAATACATGCGGCGTAGACTGTTGCAATGAACCATACAAGCTCGCGGCTATGTCCACTTTGTTGGTGCAGTTGTAATTGTCCAAGGCTTTTTGGATATTAGTCGCCAATAAGGAAGCACAATCCCGAAAAGTAGTGCCTTTCGAATCTACTTTTAGGTCGAGTTTGGACTTAGTGGAATCATTACTAAAATTGAAACCACCGCCAATGTTGAACACATGCCCGTCTATTTTCACTGGGGATTTATCAAAACTCAAATCACCCGTTTTCTTGTTGAACTGCATGTTTTTCCACTCAGTTTGTAGGCGTTTATTTTTCAGGTAAGGGCCTTTATCCGTATTGAAAGCCAGCCCATCCACTTTCAAATCCATTGATAGTCCGATTTTGTAGATATTTCCGGCAGGAGACAATTCGGCTCTCAGGTCATTGACGTTGATGCCGTAGTCTTTTCCGCCTTTCTTGTCGTCCAATACAAAATGTACTTTTTCAATATAAATCTTGTTGATGGCGATATCCTGGTCGTCATTCTTCTTAGTCGTGTCTGCATTTTCTTTTTTTGGTTTGAAAATGGAAAGGTTACTATATCCGGAAGTATCGGTAAGCAGGTTGACCTGTCCGTTGGTAAGGCGCAGTTCGCCCAATTTTACATTTCCAAAAAGAGCCTTCAGTAGATTCACGCGCGTGTACACGCTGGCAAACTGCAAAAGCGGTGCTTTGAACACGGAATCCTTCAGTTGCACATCGGTCAATCCCACCCGCAATCTGGGAAAATCCCGCCAGATGCTTACGTCAAGGTCGCCAATATCGACCTTCGCACCCGTAGCATCCTCCACTTTTTCCTTGATTGTAGCAATGACTTTGTCTTTATGGGACGATATATAGTAGTCTCCAATGGACAGCGCAACTATCAACAAAATAAAGATGCAGCCAAGGACAATCCCTGTCCATTTCAATATGGATTTTGCCTTCGGAGAAATAACCATTTTTGCCTTATAATTTAATTTTTATTGCCCAAAGAGACGTATTGCCACTGGAAACAAAACACATAACTATCAACAACTGAATGTTTCCCAATGTATTTACATCCACGTAATTCAAATGTTCATTTTGGTCATTTAAAATTTTCTCTATTGCAATATAAAGCAATAAAACCGAGGCCAAGCGGCAAAACAGGAGAAAGGATTTAAACTTCTGCCAATAAAAAAGGTCTTATCACTTGGATAAGACCCTTAGCACTATACACGCACAATTTTCATAAGCAATCTCCGGGATCTCACTCCGGTGCAATCGAATCAATCAATCGTTAAAGGCAGGCAATCATCAAAGTATCTCGTTATTTACTTTGATAACACAAAGATAAAGAAGAATTTTTCAAACTAACAAACATTAGTAAATATTTTTTTAGTTTTTTTTAAGATTTCTTTTAAAATGGTTTAAATCCAGCGCTTGATACGGAATATTATCAGCATCAGCAGCATGATAATCAATATACTAGCTATCAATACATAGAAACTGTAGTAGTTGTGCAGATATGGAATATGTTCAAAATTCATCCCAAAAATACCGCTAAATACCGTCGCCGGAGCTAATAAACAGGTCACGACCGCCATCACATTCATCGATTCGTTCATCTTGAGACTCGACCTATTGAGATACAGGTCGTGCAGATTGACCATCGTGTCGTGATAGCTTTCCATAATGTCCTGCGCTTGCAATATATGGTCATATATGTCCTTGAAATAACGATCTGTGTTATTGTCAATCAGCGTGTTGTTGGTTTTCAACAAGTTTCCGACAATCTCGCGAACGGGAATGATGTTGCGGCGCAATTGTGCAAGATCTTTGCGGATGTTAATCATATTGGACATGGAAAAATCCTTGCTCTTTTTCAGAATCAGGTCATCTTCATAGTTTTCGATACGGTCGCCGTACTCATCTATAATAGCCGAATAATCATCCACGATGGCGTCCAATATGGAATAGCAAAGAAAATCTGCGCCTTTCAGGCGAATACGGCTCTGGTCAGTCTTTATACTCTCGCGAATGGTTTTGAACGCGTCAAAATTGGGTTCTTCCTGAAAGGTAATCACAAATCCAGGACCTAAAACAATGCTGATTTGTTCTTTGTCCAATCTGTCCGTTTGTTCATCGATACGAAACATATTGAGCAAACAAAAGATGATATTGTCCTGCTCATCCATCTTGGGACGCTGACCACGGCTGAGGATATCCAACTCGAAGAGGTAATGGATATGATAGTGCAAGCACAGATTGTGCACCTCTTCTTTCCCCAGTCCAGACAGGTTAATCCAAGTCACATTAGCGTTGTCACGAAAAGGAAAACAAGCTTCCAGCGACTCGGGATGGTACTCGTGCGCACCTTCTTCATTATAGTCGACAATTGTTATATCTTTCATAGAATATCAAGTCAAAATACAAAAGGAAAAATAAGAATGATCTCGGTAATATTTAAATGCTATTTTTTACTTGGTCTTCTGTGCATAATACCAAATACGCACTGCGCGAATCTGTGAATAAGAAAATTCGTCTTCAAAAGCGGTCTTAATCTCCGAAGACGGTGTCGTCTCCGGATGATGTTCCAAATAGCTGCTAATCCGCTCGCAAACCTCTTGTTCTGCAAATGCAGTAATATCCACTTCTCCTGTTGGCAAAAACTGCATCAGATGTGTTTCAATTGTACTTACGACAAATCCTCTTTCGTTTGCAATATCGGGAATGGACTTTCCGGCTCGATACATTTCCAGCGTGATTGCCCGCGTGTCTTCTTTTACTTTTTTGGAAACAATGGGCGCAGGCGCATTTATAGAGAGCGCATTGACCTCGTCCAATATAGCTTTGACGGATTGCTGTTCTTTTAAGCCTTTTACCAATAGTATCGCTTGCTGGATTTGTTTCTTTTTTTGTTCGAACAAAGTCAACAAAACCTTGATTTCTTTTTGCAGTTTGGAAGTACGTTTTTTGACACGAGCAAACTCCAACAAGTCTTTCAATGGATCCATCACTTTTTTTTCTAGTTCGGATGTGAACCATTGACCTGCGGAATTAGTTCGTTCGTATAGTTGGGCGTATTGGTCTCTCGCACCGGAAGGCAAATTCATTTCCAAAAAACGTGCAAACTTAATCGCGACTTCATATTGCTCATCAACAGCCTCCACTATTTTCCTAAAACGGACTATAAATCTCTCCTTGTCCTCAATCAGTTTCGTATCGAAACTCTCCAAGAAATCTCGGATTTTTTCCCGAAGCTTGTACCAATCAAATATGCGCATCGTCCATTCGCCCATATAGTCTTGCTGCGCTGCCGCCAATACATCATTAATATCGCCAGAAATTTCTTCCTGATTTTGCACATAGTCCGCAACGACCCGCTCCGTATTGATACTAGACGGTGAAATCCGCGAACGCA
>JAATFC010000060.1 GCA_015655435.1 Chitinophagales bacterium
CAGATGATCGGGGCAAGCTGAGCAAGCCCGTCACTGCATGGATTCTGGAAGATACATTACCCGAATTGAAAGATAAAAGCGGTAAAACGATTCCTCTGAAATGGATTCAGTTTCTACTATACCGAATGAGCCGTACATCAGATATTCGGACAGATATGGAAGCTAGAATTGTATTGGAAAAGATTGACCGAAATACGGCTTCGGAATTTGCATCGGAACTATATAAACGATTTATCTCTAATGGCGGTGAGGCAAAAGCCAAATATATGTTGACGATTGCAGGACTATTGGCAGATGACAAGTGGGTTGAAAAAGCTAAATCCGAGATCCCGCAATGGATTGAAAACAGTCGTGGCAAAATGGCAGAGTACGGCGTGAAAGCCTTGGCATTGCAGGGCAGTACAAAAGCGCTGCGCGCCGTAGAATTTTTCTCCAGAAAATACAAAGTCAAATATAAAAATGTGGGCGAAGCTGCATTGCAGGCACTGGAAGCTGCTGCAGAAGAACTCAATATGGATATTAATGAATTGGCGGACAGTATTATCCCTGATTTTGGATTTGAAAATACCTATAAAAGTTTTGAAGCCAATGGTCAGGAATACCGTGGTTTTATTGGTAAAGATTTTAAAATTCAATATCTCAACGAAGATGGCAAAATCATGAAATCGCCACCCAAAGGAACGGATAAAGAAACCCTTGCCGAGTTCAAAGATATTGCAAAGGAAATCCGCGATGTTGTCAAATCCCAATCTTCCAGAATGGAACTATATCTCGTGATTCAGCGCAGATGGGAAAAAGAAAAATGGATGGATTTTTTCTTGGGAAAACCCATTATGTTGGTCTACGCTTCTAGTTTGCTTTGGGGAGAATTTGACAAAAAAGGAAAATGCTTACAAACGTTTTACGTTACGGAAATGGGCGAACTCCTCAATATCGAAGATGAAGAAATAGAATTGGACGACGATAGTCTGATTGGCATGTTACATCCCTTGACAATGAATGAAACCGAGATAGTACAATGGAATCAGAAGTTCTATGATCTGGAAACCGTACCCATTTTTCCACAATTGAAAAGACGCATAGAAAAACTGCCAGACAATCAAAAGAAAGAAACTATCATAAAAGAGTTTGGTAAAAAAGAACTCGATGTCAATGTGCTGAAATCATTTATGAAATCCCACAATTGGGCAGTTTGGGAAGTAGGCGACGGGGGTTGTGTATGTAGTATCTATAAGCCATTCGAGGCTCTCGGCATAAATGCATTTATGGAAACAGGAGGCGAGTTTGCAATGGGTTGGTACGAACCAGGACTTAAAGCAGAACTAGGCGAGCTCAAGTTTGTCCCAATATCCAATGGGAGAAACGAAGCTGGGCTTCAACTGGAAAATGTATCATCTATTGTATACTCCGAAGTATTAAGTGAATTGAGATCCCTATTTCTTGACAATAAAATCGAAAAGTAGCGATAGTTAAATCGAAGAACAAATGGCGACACATATATTTGGCATACGACATCATGGTCCGGGCTCTGCCAGACATCTCGTCCGGGCATTGGAGTTGGTCAAGCCCGAGATTATTTTATTGGAAGGACCTCCGGAGGCAGAAAGCATTCTTTCTTGGGTAACCGATCCTTCGATGGTACCGCCAGTAGCAATATTGGCTTATGTTCCGGACAATCGGCACAATGCCGTCTTCTACCCATTCACTCATTATTCGCCTGAATGGCAAGCAATCTTGTACGGTTTGAAAAACAATATCCCAGTTCGGTTCATTGATATGCCATTGGTTCACAAATTGGCAGAAAAAGAACAAGAAATCGTTCCTGAAAAATCGGAAGAGGAAGAACCCCTTGAAGAAATTTTGGAAGTCAAAGACGAAACCGAACCAGACGAAGAAGCTGCCACAATCAGAAGAAATCCAATAAGCTATCTAGCCGAAATTGCAGGATTTGCAGACGCAGAGGAATGGTGGGAGCAAAATTTTGAATTGTCAAATGAAGACCCGCTTTTGCTCTTCGAAACGGTGAAAAATGCCATGAAAGCCCTTCGGGAAACGATCCCGAATATTGAAGAGAAAATAGACTTACAAAGAGAGGTTTTTATGCGTCACGCTATTCAAAAAGCGTTTAACGAAATGTATGGTTCGATTGCCGTGGTTTGTGGTGCCTGGCACGCACCAGCATTGGAACAGACATTCAAACAAAAAGACGAAAAAGAGCTCATAAAAGACCTGAAAAAGACCAAAGTTGAGTGTACATGGATCCCTTGGACCAATGACCGTCTCATGTCTGCAAGTGGTTATGGGGCAGGTATTGTTTCTCCCGGATATTACGATCATCAATGGCTCCATCCGGAAGATGACGGTACCTTATGGATGACTAAAACAGCGCGAGAATTTCGCAACCAGAAAATGGATATTTCCTCGGCACATGTGATCGAAGCTGTTCGGCTCTGCCAATCTTTGACGGCACTTCGCGGACTGAATAAATCGGGATTGAAAGAAGCTATTGAAGCTACGCAAACTGTGATGTGTATGGGTGATTATTTGCCCATCACCTTGCTCAATAAAGGTCTGATTATTGGGAATAAAATCGGTGCGATTCCGGATAGCTCGCCACAATCACCCTTGCAAGTAGATTTTGAAAAGCAGTGCAAATCTTTACGTTTAAAAAGTACCGAGGGTGAGACGACGCTGACATTGGATTTACGTAAACCTTTAGATCTGAACAAAAGTATTTTTCTACATCGTTTAATGGTATTGGGCGTGGACTGGGGAAAGAAAGATGCAGTGAATTCGAAAGGTACATTCAAAGAGCAATGGCGTCTTTATTGGAAACCCGAAATGTTGATAGAGCTAATCGCCAAATCTGCCATGGGCAACTCTATTGAGATTGCAGCGGATTTTCAACTACGTGAAATAGTAGAAAAAGAAACCACACTCAAAGCCGTTGCCGAATGGTTGGAGTTGTCTATTCCTGCCGAATTGAGCAAAGCCACGCCTGTGCTTTTGCAAAAAATGGACAAACTTGCAGCCGCAGCTTCAGATATTGAAATGCTGATTACTGCATTGTTTCCTCTTTCGGAAATATTGAAATACGGCAATGTGCGCCAGTCCGACAAAGAAGGCGTTAAGGATATTTTCACTAGCATTTTTTATCGTACCCTAGTAGGTTTGCCAATGGGTTGCGTGAGCATCAACGTAGAGCAAGCGACGGAACTTTCCTCACATATCAAAAGATTGCACAAGGTTATTTTGGTTTTGGATGAAGAGGACTTTACCAAAGAATGGCACAAAACCTTACGAAAATTGGGAACCAACGACCAGATTGCGCCCTACATCAGTGGTGTGGTACAAAAAATAGCATTGGAATCCGATATTTTCGCAGCAGAAGAAACTGCAGCAGCATTTAGTCGCGCCCTTTCCATCGGTACCGCTATTGAAACAAGTGCGCAATGGTTAGAAGGTTTTTTACATGATGCAGCAACTATTTTATTATTGGACGAACAGATCTGGAATATCATTTATGAATGGGTTGCGTTATTGGACGAGCAGACATTTACTGATCTTTTGCCCATTTTACGAAGAACATTTAGCGCATATGCTTCTCCAGAAAAAGACAAACTAGCCCAAAAAGTCAAACGCGGACCATCGTCAAAATCAAGCCAGGTAAAGCCTGCAGCAATTAATTTGGACACCGACAGAGCACAGCAAGCCATCCCTGTCATAGAATATCTTTTAGGATTATGAGCACAACAGAAACCGAAATCAGAAAATGGCGTTTGATCCTAGGAGAGGATGCAGACACCTCACTCGATTATAGTCTCACGGGCGAAGACCAAGGCATGGACAATGCATTGAGTTATCTTTATGACAGCGACAACCGCAAAGGCGGCATGGGTAAATCCGCGCCTAAAGTCTCTCGCTGGCTAAAAGATATCCGCCAATATTTTCCTTCTAGTGTAGTGAAAGTAATGCAGGAAGATGCGTTGAAAAAATACAACCTTACTTCCATGTTGACCGAACCCGAAATGCTGGAAACCGTAGTGCCAAACGTTCATCTAGTCGCAAACTTGATGGAATTGGGTGGATTGATTCCTGAAAAAACAAAAGCAACCGCACGACTAGTCGTTAAAAAAGTGGTGGATGAACTCATCCAGAAATTGAGCGGGCCGACCCAACAAGCCGTTAATGGAAGTCTGAGCAGGGCTGTAAGAAATCGTCGTCCCAAACACAACGAAATCGATTGGAACGCCACCATCAAAAAAAATCTAAAAAACTACCAACCTGATTACCATACGATTATCCCAGAAATCCGCCTTGGCTATGGTCGTAAACGCAAAGCGATGAAAGACATCATACTTTGTATTGACCAAAGTGGTTCGATGGGTACTTCAGTTGTTTATTCCGGCATTTTTGGTGCGGTGATGGCATCCATTCCGGCTGTCGACACCAAAATGGTAGTGTTTGACACAGCCATTGTTGATCTTACTGAGGACCTAAAAGATCCGGTAGATATTTTATTTGGCGTGCAATTGGGTGGCGGGACGGACATTTATAAAGCATTGACTTATTGCCAACAAATTACCACTAGACCCGCAGATACTGTTTTGATTCTGATAACGGATTTGTACGAAGGCGGCAACGAAAAAGAAATGCGCAGCACAATGAAAAGTATTGTGGACTCTGGTGTACAGATGGTGACATTATTGGCGTTTAACGATGATGGAGCACCTTATTATGACCATAAAAACGCGGAGTTCCTTGCTGCGATTGGCGTTCCTGTATTTGCCTGCACACCCGATTTGTTTCCGGACTTGATGGCTGCTGCTCTAAGCAAACAGGACATCAATCAATGGGCAGGAAACAACGATATTAAGATAGACGGAAAGTAAGGACCGTTTACCGCAGTTTAGAACAACTGTAATTTTGTTAAACTACAATTATATAGTAAACCTCTATTTCGGTTCAAATTTATTAGGATAGACCATTGAGCTGACGCCCTTCTTTTCATCTTTTTCAGGTGCGACAAATGCGGATGGTTCTTTTTCGCCGCGGTGGCAAGTGCCACAAGTCACGACGTTGATGGTATCAGGTCGGGACGAATTTGCAAAATTGAAATCGTTCTTATTGATGTTCTGCGTCATGGTAATCATATGACGTGCAAACCCTTTTTCTTTTTTAGCATCGCTGGCAAAATCCATTCCGCGCTCACCATTGCTTTTCGGAGCATGACAAAAACCACACTTAACGCCAAGAGCTTCATTGTAACCGTCCATCAAGTCGTGGAGACTGTCTTTGGAGATATCTTGTGGCAATACTTTTAGGTTTTTGAATTGTCCCGGATCGCCAATATTTCGGTAGGAAGCCATTAGCAATAATAATCCAGCAGCGAATAGACCCACCACGAAGGAGGTCTTCTTGTGTTGAGAGAGTATCATAAAGTATCTTTTATTCCCTAAAAATAGAGAATTGTCATAGAATTGTCAAATTTTGACACAAAAAAAGGGATGTGTTAACACATCCCTCTTTTCTTTTGCCTTAAAAGCAATAATTAGTCTTCGCTCAGGCTATGCTTATAGTCATTGTAGCTGTCCTTGCTTTCCTGAATAAGCCCCAATACCTTTTCGCGTACGTCGTCGCTCAATCCTTCGACCTGTTTTCCAAACACGTCCTGAAGCTTATCCAGCTCAGACAATGATTTATTTTTAAATTTCTTTAGTTTCTTTTTCAAGTCTTCAGCAGAATCTGCAATTTTTTGGCGTGTTTCTTTTCCAGACTGAGGAGCCAACAACAATCCCACTACTGCCCCGGCTACGATACCTGAAATACTTCCGATTAAAATTTGTTTTGCACTCATAATTTTTGTTTTAAAAGGTCATTTAATTAATATGTATTTTTCATATCTGGAACTGTATCCAAACACTTTCTTACCATAACTTAACAAGAACAATGCCATTTGGCTGTCCTAAATATAACTATTATTCTCTCAAATGGTTTAAAAAACAAAATTTAAAGTATTGCAAAATTTCACAGATACCAGTCTTTATAGCGCTTCAGTGCCTCCAAGAAATAATAATCCGCATAGATGAGCGGAACATCGACTTCAGAATGGAACGCACCCGTGCTGTGCATCAACAGGAAACCACCGTTTGTGCCATAAGCCGCCCTATATTGGGGACTTGCCAAAGATTCCATCATCTGTACCGCATTGTCCAGATACTTAGCCTTTTCTTTTCCCTTGGAATATTGTGCCAATTCCAGCAATGCAGAAGCAATCAATGCTCCAGCCGAGGCATCCCTAGGCACATTGGGAATCCTCGAATCGTCAAAGTCCCAATACGGAATTTTGTCACTCGGTAACCTAGGGTGGTCCAATATAAACGCTGCAATATGTTTGGCTTGTTGTAAGTATTTTTTGTTTTTTGTATATCGATACATCATCGTATAGCCATACAATCCCCAACCTTGCCCACGTGCCCAGGCTGAACTGTCAGTATATCCCTGCCAAGTTTTCTTCTGCAATACATTTCCGGTTGTTGTGTCATAGTCTATCACATGATAGGAACTATAATCTGGACGAAAATGATTTTTAAGTGTCGTATTGGCGTGTTTGGTTGCGATATCTGAAAAAGTTTGGTTGCCACCGTTTTGGCTGACCCATTCCAACAATTCAAGATTCATCATATTATCAATGATGACCGGGCAGTTGAATATCTTGTTCTTGTTCCAAGACTGAATAGCTGGAATACCAGCTCTATATCTTGTCGACAAAGAACGGGCGGATTGGAACAAAGCATTTTTATATGTTGTATCTCCTGTAAGACGATAAGCATTCCCAAAACTGCAAAACATCATAAAGCCGAGATCGTGATTGCCCGTGTAATATTCGTTTGGTTTGATGATTGCCAAAGTTCGCTCAGCTTCCGCTTTTATAGTTGCGTCACTAGTTTGCTCATATATATACCAAAGCGATCCCGGATAGAAACCGGTACACCACCATGTGCGTTCGCGCGTGTCCAACTTGCCGTTTTTCTTATCCACACTTTGTGGCATTTTGTCCGTTCCTGCTATATTGGACATCATAACATGATATTGGCTGTCCGCAAATGCAAAATTTTCATATATGAACTCCGCGCTCAATTTTTTCTGCGCATTCAAGGACGAGGTCAAGCATATCAATCCCATGCAAAATGCTATCTGACTAGTAAACTTCATCAACTTTTTATTTTATGTTAAAAATACTTTTAATCAACTCGAATTAACAAGCTTTTAATTTTATCATCTATTTCTATGTTCTTTTCCCTTGATGGAAAAGAACCAAAAAATCAAGACTGTATTGAATAAACTAAAAATCAATTCATAAGCCGGAAATAAAAGAACTCGCTCCACTATCGTTACGCTCAAACAGCTTTTATTTCTATCGACTCATTTCATCGATTTTCTTAACGTTAATTCAATAAGGTCGATTGAAAGCACCCTTAACGAATCAGTTCAAGTTTTAGCCTTGTTTTCCTGACGCGTTTCACTTTTGCCATTGACAATATCAAGGACTATCACAAACGGACGGGAATAACGCTGACTCGGTATCGTAATTTCATTATATCCATAATCCAACGGATGAATAGGCAACGACTTCTCTGGTGCAGAAATCATATAGGCTTTTCCAACTTGTTGCGCCTTGTCAGTCAGCACCTTTATTTTTCCCGAAACCGGAACATTGAACACCATCAAATATGCTTTCTTCCCATCCTTGCTAATAGTTGAATATCCCCAATCCTGCTTCTCCCATCCGTTATATTTCGTATCGTAAATAGCGGCATTATTGACCTTCATCCAATCTCCTATTTCCCTTGCAGCGTCTACTTCTTCCTGACGAAAACTACCGTCCGCCTTTGGTCCAAAATTCAATACAAAATTTCCATCGAGCGAGTTGCATTTTGCCATCATTTCTAGAAGTTCATCCGTTGTTTTCCAGTGTCCCAACCACTTTTTCTGATAACCCCAACCGTTCTCACCAAACGTCATGTCGCAATCCCAATCTCGGCCTTTCGTTGCTGCATAGTCTTTGGGAATTTTTCTTTCCCAACCCTGCGCATAATCGCCCATCAAGCTACCGTTGGCGTCGTCATGTCGGTGTCCCGTTTCGTCCACCCGGTAACGTCCGCCCGCAATCAGTCCCGGACGAATCTGTTTGAGATATTGTTCAAGAGAATCCGTGAATGGAGCGTTGGAAGGACTTGCCCAACTTTTGTCCCAAGTACCGTCAAACCAAAACCCTTTCACTGTTGGATAAAGCGTTAGCAACTCCGTCAATTGATTTTTCACAAAAACCTTAAAACGGTTAAACGCAACCGTATCATCTGCAGTTTTCAGTTGATAACGCCAGTCCTTGCTATGCCAGTCCAATATGGAATAATATAGATACACGTCAATACCAACTTTATTGTAAGCCTTGACGAGCGGACCAATAAGGTCTTTTCCGTAAGAGGATTTTACGATTGTATAGTCCGAATACTTACTAGGCCACAAACAAAAACCGTCATGATGCCTCGTTGTAATTGTCACATATCGAGCTCCCATCTGCTTGGCCATTGCCGCCCATCTGTCCGCATCGAAATTGACAGGATTAAATTCTTTGTATAGAGAGTCGTAAACGGCATTAGGAAGTTTGTTCCACGAACGAATCCATTCAGAAGCGCCACTATATTGTTCGCCGTTATACTCACCACCCAACTGTGCATACAACCCAAAATGAATAAATTGCCCTAGACCATAGTCTCGCCACCATTGCATGTCAGCGTCCGTACGTCTTCCAATACGGTGCGCGCCATGTTGCAATGTGACAGAATCTTGCTGTGCATACGCCCATGTAACAAACATCAGCAAACCCAATATGACTAATAGTTTTCTTTTCATTTAGAATATTTAATCAAGGAAAAACAAATTTCACGGAACGTCCTGCATCCGTTCCCCGTGGAAACGTGATTGCCGTTTTATAGTTGGTTTTATCGGTTTTGTTTTGCATTTGGATATTTACAACGGATAATGATTGTGACGGATCCGAAACATGAAGTGCCCAATGCCCATCTTGTCTTTTTAGCAATACCACGCAGGGTTTATCTACACTGATTCGGAAATCAGTACTGAAATCCAAAGACTGTCCGCCTTCGTAAAACACAACTTGCAATTGTTGTAATTTCGCATTATAAACAGCCTGAATGCTTTTTGTATTTTTCAATATAGTTATTTTCTCGCTACTTATAGTTTTCGCCATATCAGTCGAACTATAAATATTGGGGAAAACAATATAACTATAAGATGCGTCATGTGGCTTTATACCATGGTTTATCCAACGGGAAAACACACTATCCGAAACAATCCTATCTTTTTGAGAAACGGATATCGTATGCCAGTTACCTGTCTGAATACGATTAGAAACACTAATATTTCCGCCCTGCGGGAAATAATAGCCAAAACCATTATGCACGATTGCATTTTCTTTAACTCCGTTCAATTGTATATGTTCGAATAAAGATGTATAGTTTTTTCTGTTTATAGTGACAGTACCTTTAGACAAACATTGATTTATAGTTGTCGCAATTGGCTGTTCGTTTTCCGACTGAATATCTGCACCTAAACAAACAATTTCCTTGTCAAAAAAGAACCAGCTTTTTTTCGCTTTAGTTTGAAACCGCTCGTTATCCATATCATAACAGCTTACCCCATAAACAGAATCTGTCACGCCTCCGCAAAATGCGGTAATTCCTTTGTCCCCTCCGACATCCACACGCATATCCGGAAGCGAGTCATATTGAGGAGCCGTCACGCCGGGAACTTTGCACCAATCCCATACCGGAAAAGTATTGAAATACTCATCCCCTTTTATAGTCATATTGGTTGCACCATCAGACAGGAAAAAACCTTTTTTATCCTCGTTGTTGATGTTTTCTGTTCGGACTGTCCTATCGGAAACGAAACGCACGTCAAAAGAATAGTCTGGGCGGATATGTGTCGTATAGTCCGATATCCAGTACTGTGTATGCGCTTTATTTATTTTATAGTCTGCATTTCTAGAACCAAGCCACCTTTGTTCCGCATCCCTATATACATCTGCATATTGCGGGTCTACCAACTGCATTTTATTTAAGATTTCCGTTGTCTTTGACCTGTCCAGCTCTCCCTCATTCGCAACCTGCCTACCGGGAATTGAAAAAGAATAATATTTTCCCCTGATAGCAGGCAAGTAAGTGTACCGTACAAACTGTGAAAAAAGGGATAATTCCATGCCTGACAACGCATATCTGGTATTTCTAAGAAACAAAGCCATGCTGGCGATATTGTCCACAAAAGCATGACCATAATTTCCGATATATAGTTGCCTACCGTGTTCCTGATAGGATAAATCATATTGGACTCCCCGACCAGGAGTATTGAACTTGACAGGCAACAACGCATTCTTAACACCTTCCTCCAATACGGCAAGATTACCTGTCAGGCAACCTCTGTAGATCCAGTGAAGAGATATATTGACACGGTTGGCACTACCTTCGCTATAGCGTCCATTGGGTTCCCCACTTATTTTAACCATTCTGGAAAACAAACTATCCTCCAAAGCCTTTGGTATCTTGTCTTCGCCGACTCGCATCAGGATAAGCATCTCTCCTATCTGCTTTGGGCAGAAAATCTGTTGGTACCACCAATTGGTGCTTCTCGAATCCCTATCATACCAATATTGCAGCCCTTTCAATATTCCCTGATATAGTTCTTTGTTGTTTTTTAATTTACCATTTGGGATAGTGTAGGCCAATACCATCTTATGCAGGCGAACAAGATGCTGTGTCGGCAACCATGCGGTCTGGGTACGCAGACTATAGACTATATCGGACCAATGACCGTCTGGCAATTGAGCACTTTCTATTTTTTTCACATTCCTGGCCAGCGACTCATAGTTATTAATATTGCTCCGCTCAAAATCAAGGCTGACAGCGTTTTGTATATTGTTCCATTGCACGTTTTGTATATTGGACATTATACTGTCAAATACTCCTTGCGCAACGATACACTGCACACTGCACAAACAACCGATTAATAAACTCCATTTTTTCATGTGTACCATTTATTGCAATACCCAATCCATTTGGTCGGTCAGCTCTTTTCCTGATTCTGTTTTTCCCTTTGCCTCAATTTTATTTACACCTTTACGGAGCTTTACTGGTTCACATACCCAATGTTTGTCGTTCACGCCTTGGCGCACAGGTATTGCTTTTCCATTTAAATAAACCTGAACCTTACCCAAATTTGAAAAAAGCTGGATTTTCGTATTGGCATGTTGGCGAATGCTATTACGCCTGCCTTCCAGATAAATCATTGGTTCCGGATTCCAGTTTGCCTTGTACCAGTAGAATGCATCCTTTTTTCTTTTACGGTCAAATGTTACGAGCCCTTTCAAGTTGCGTGCAGGAACTCCGCCTCTGCTCCAACTCGGCACGGCAAACTCAAACATGTTCCAAGCATAGGAAGCCAATATATTGGGATGCTTTTGTATCGCAGCCCATTGCTGTATATGCGTTTCCGTCTGATAGTCCTCAGGATAGAACTGCCCTTTCCCCGGGTCTATAGTTGACACGTCAGGTAAGGTATCGACCTGTTGGTCTATATTGGCATCCGCTCCATACTCAGCCAGCATCACTTTATAGTCCGGAAATTGTTTTTTCAAATAGTCTCCCCAATTATCCAAATCCGCAATCTTGCCCTCATACCAACCATAATATCTATTGATTCCCTGCACATCCCCGGCTAGGTTGGAAGGACGATCAATTTCTCCATAACCACTTGTGGATATAGTCGGTCTGTCAGGGTCATCTGTTTTAGCGATATCGTTGAGTTCACGTGTCAATATAGGAACATTTCCGTCTTTGTTTTTAGAGTAGACTTCATTGTGCATGCCCCACATATACACGGAAGGATGATTGCCCATCTGACGTATCATCTCACGCATCTGCTCATGTGCATTTTCCGATTCCTGTAAGGACGTAGCATTTACAAAAGGAATCTCCGACCAGATCAGCAATCCCAAAGAATCCGCCAGCGTATATACATAGTCTGCTTGTGGATAATGGGCTAGACGCACAGTCGTTGCACCCATTTCCCTTATAGTCAGAAAATCCTCTCGATGTTGCTCATTGCTCAACGCATTACCAAACCCAAACCAGTCCTGATGTCGGGAAACACCGTACATCGGATACTTCTTACCATTTAGATAAACGCCATCACCTGCTTTCAACTCAATATACCGCAATCCCAATGGCTGCGAAACCTTATCTAACTCTTTTCCATTCTCAATTATAGTCGTGACGACTGAATACAAATAAGGATCTTTTATTCCGTTCCACAAATGTGGATTTGAAACAAACAACGTATCATAAGCGAACAAAATCCCCTGAGGATGTACACTATAGTTTCTTTCGCTTTTTGTTTCCAACTTTCTGTTTGCAGAAAAAATTTCGCAACGAACTGTTATAGTCTGAATATCGTGGTTTTTGTTTTCAATTTTGGACAAAAGAGTTACACGAGCATTGTTGTCACTGGTTTTCTGTTTTATGTAAACACCATGCGAAGCATAGTCTGTGACTGTAAAATTGATTTTGTCCGTCACAATCATTTCGACAGGCCGGTAAATACCTCCGTATATTGGGAACAAAAACATATTGACAGGAATGACATCTTTTCTAGTCGTGTTGTTCGCCTTTACCAATAGAGTATCTGTCTTTCCTGGATGAATCAAGTCTGTAATCTCAAAAGCGAAAGCGGTAAACGCACCCTTATGCTGTGTCACGTATTTACCGTTCATGAAAATCTCCGCAACGGAACCAACACCTTCAAACCGCAGAAACACGCGCTTGTCACCAAATGAATCCGGAACGGTGAAAATCTTCCGATAGTACCCATCCCCTGTATAGTAGCCTTTTCCTTTCTGCATATCATCCGGATTGAACGTATGCGGAACGGATATTTGTTGCCATTGATTTTCTTCTTTCGGCAAGGCTTGTTTAGCAAACTGCCAATCAGCATTAAAATCCTGATAAACACGAGCGTTTTGTGCATATAGAACCGAATAGCCAAGCATCATTAATAAAACGTAGAGTCCTTTCTTCATTTGTCATATGGATTTTTGCTACGCATAAAAATAAAGGTAAAAACCGTAGAAAAGCCAAAATAGCTAAAGCTAACTACTCAAACGTTTGCATAAAAAAACGCCTTTCAGCGTTTTTTTACATTAATGATATGTCTAAGTTCTATTGATTTCGTTTTATAGTTTTGAAGTTTTCAATCATACCTTTTTGTACTGGAAAATTTATCTTCGGACTGAACGACTTAAAGCTTTGTTCCTGGCTACTGCTACCTCCGCTCTTTGACATAAAAATATTTACACCATTGCTACTACTATTGCTAACGACTGATTTGGCACCAATATTAGACGATGTCGTTATAAACTTACCTGCAGTAATATAACTAATCGCCTGAGCCAATCCATCCTCTTTAATATCCCCTAAATCATGCGTAGCATCGTCCCAATCCGTCACATCGCAGGTCATACCACTATATGGCACCGCAGTATTACTACTATTCCTGGATTCAAATTCAGAAAGATAAACGTCATATTTACCTATAGGAATTGCAAAAAAGCCAACTGGTTTTCCATAAGTTGTCGTTGTCGCAGGCAACTTGTTGGACGCGGTCAGAGTAGTCCCAATAAGCTTCACCGTCATATAAGGCTTGAGATTGTTTATCAATAATTCGCTAGCGGAAGCAGTACCATCACTTACGATAAAACAAACGTTTTTAACACTAAGCCCAACTCCAGCGGACGAACTGAATTTAGATGTTAAATCCGCAGCTTTCCATGTGTAGTCGAAATAACTTTTAGACGGATTATTTTCCTGTGGTATCTGTTTCAATATAGTGGCTTGCCCGGACTGCATCAACGTGTTATAGTTCTCAGTAAACATTGTTTTACCATTCAGAGAGCTAGGAGCTATAAGGTTTGCCAACTGTTCACTGGTTTCCACATAACCTCCGCCGTTGTATCGTAAATCGACAACTATATCAGTAATACTGTTGCTGTTAAATGCCTTGAAAGCTGTCGACAATTTGTCGGACAGTACGTCTGGATCCGCAAAATTCAACAAAGCCAGATAACCTATCTTAGAACTACCAACAGTCAAGACAGAGTCCTTCAATATTGGAA
The DNA here is from genome assembly GCA_015655435.1 of Chitinophagales bacterium. Lineage (GTDB taxonomy): Bacteria > Bacteroidota > Bacteroidia > Chitinophagales > Chitinophagaceae > Rhizosphaericola. The sequence goes on from JAATFC010000060.1 coordinate 14,249, forward strand.
TGGAAGAATATCTAACTTTAGTTAAGGTAATATCATGGGATTTTGAAACACTGACAATTGGGTAATATGTTGTTTGCGAGCTGTTCGTCCATTTTTTCCCGTCCGTATAAGTGTCTGCTATCGTTAGTGTGATTTGGGTTGCCTCATCAGCAAATGCATTGTTGATAGCATTTATTCCAGATTGAGTTGTAAGGTCTATCTCCGTTCCGTTTACTTTGTAAATAATGAGTCCTCTTTTTACGTTCTGCAGGTCAGCGGGGCCTCCTTTATAAACAATTCTTGGGTAGATAACATTTGCATATTGGCTACCGGAGGCAGGCGTAAAACCTAAATCATTCCCCCAACCCAGCAATGTTACACTGCTTTTGTAACCCGAGCTTCCTCCATTCAAGTCCGCATCATGGCTTTCAATGAAAGAATATTTATTTCTTGTTGTATCACCGTCATCATCTAAATATTCATAGGATTTTCCGGTTGTGCTATTGACAGCATAACGCGTTAGTGCAAAAATCTCTTGATAACCTTTAGCAGAGTCCGTACCACTGCCGGAATCAAATCGCCTTGGCTTGAAGCTCGCCGAGTCCGGAAGTTGTGTATTCCATAAATAAAGCTGCTTCGCATACAAAAAAATGGAGTCCAAAAATTGCTCCGTGGCTGTTGCTGTTCCAGAAACTGTAGTGGTGGTCGTAGGTACATCCTTTTTACTACAGGCTGTGATTAACAATGCCGTAGCCAATACACCGGCGGCGGAGGCAGTTCTATAAAAGTTTTTCATATAAATTATTAACTAGAATGTTCTTTATTAAAAGTAAAAGCTGATTAAAAGTAAACACTTTACATTATAAAAATATTTTTCCGTCGACAAAATCCAATAATTATAGACAAGTTTTTCAAGAAAAGGTTAAATATTCAAAAAAACTAACATTTATAAGTAAAATTTTCCGCCTCTATCTAATTTTATGCCATTTTGAGGCAAATTAACAGTTGTTTTGTCTTAACTTTGTCAAACTTTAGCTCACTAATAAAACTACCATGGTCTTTGGCATCAATATGATTAAAAAAGCCTATGCGGAACTTCCCGAAAATGTGAAAAAAATTCGGGAGCTAGTAGGCTCTCCTTAACCACTTTCTGCTACATTTTATTGATACGGAATTGGTGTAGCAAAGACGGCATTAATATGATTGTTTAGAACACTACCTTAAAAATATCGAAAGGACGCTATTTATTATGAATATATACAACGATTACATCAAAGAAATCGAAGAAAGAAAAAGTCAAGGACTCCATCCTAAACCTATTGATGGAGCAGAGTTGTTAAGCGAAATCATCGCACAGATTAAAGATGTAGAAAATCCAAACAGGGAAGATTCCATTCAATTCTTCGTGTACAACACCTTGCCGGGCACTACTCCTGCCGCTGGTGCAAAAGCGGAATTTCTGAAGGAAATCATTCTCGGTCAATCAGTTGTAAAAGAGATTACACCAGATTTTTCATTCGAGCTGTTGTCCCATATGAAAGGTGGACCATCTATCAAAGTCCTGCTCGATTTGGCATTGGGCGAGGATGCAGCTATTGCAGAAAAAGCGGCAAACGTACTTAAAACACAGGTTTTCCTATATGACGCCGATACAGACCGCCTGAAAGAAGCCTACGAAAAAGGCAGTGCTATCGCCAAAGAAATATTGGAAAGCTACGCTCAAGCAGAGTTTTTCACCAAACTGCCAGATGCTCCTGAAGAAATCAAAATCGTTACTTATATTGCTGCAGAAGGTGATATTTCCACAGATTTATTGTCTCCAGGCAACCAAGCACACTCGCGTTCTGATCGTGAATTGCATGGAAAATGTATGATAACGCCACAGGCTCAGCAAGAAATCAAAGACTTGCAGGCACAACATCCCGACGCAAGCGTGATGTTGATTGCAGAAAAAGGAACAATGGGTGTAGGATCTTCCAGAATGTCGGGAGTAAACAATGTGGCTCTTTGGACAGGTAAACAAGCAAGTCCTTACGTTCCTTTTGTCAATATAGCTCCGATTGTTGGAGGTACTAATGGCATTTCACCGATATTCCTTACGACCGTTGACGTAACCGGAGGTATTGGATTAGACCTTAAAAACTGGGTAAAAAAACACGATGCCGATGGCAACGTGGTGCGTAATGAAAAAGGCGAACCTATATTGGAACAAGCTTATTCTGTTGCTACAGGAACGGTTCTTACCATCAATACAAAAAAGAAAAAATTATACAACGGCGACAAGGAGTTGATTGACATCTCCAAAGCGCTGACGCCTCAAAAACTGGAATTTATCAAAGCCAAAGGTTCTTATGCAATTGTTTTTGGTAAAAAAATCCAAACATTCGCTGCAAAGACTTTAGGCATTACAGCTCCGGTTGTTTTCGCACCTTCCAAAGAGATTACGATTGAAGGACAAGGATTGACTGCCGTTGAAAAGATATTCAACAAGCATGCAGTTGGCGTTACGCCCGGCAAAGTTTTGCATGCAGGTTCTGATGTTCGTGTAGAAGTTAATATTGTCGGTTCACAGGATACCACAGGCTTGATGACTTCTCAGGAATTGGAATCCATGGCAGCAACGGTCATTTCCCCGATTGTTGACGGAGCTTACCAATCCGGTTGCCACACAGCTTCCGTTTGGGATAAAAAAGCTCAGGCAAATATTCCTAGATTGATGAAGTTCATGAATGACTTCGGATTGATTACAGGTCGCGACCCGAAAGGCGTTTACCCTGCAATGACCGACGTTATCCACAAAGTCTTGAATGATATTACCGTAGACGAATGGGCGATCATCATCGGCGGTGACTCACATACAAGAATGTCGAAAGGAGTTGCGTTCGGTGCCGATTCCGGTACGGTTGCATTGGCTTTGGCCACAGGGGAAGCTTCAATGCCAATTCCGGAATCCGTGAAAGTAACCTTCAAAGGTGAAATGAAAGACTATATGGATTTCCGTGATGTGGTACATTCCACACAATCTCAGATGCTGAAACAGTTTGGTGGAGAAAACGTATTCCAGGGTAGAATTATTGAGGTTCATATTGGAACACTTCCCGCTGACCAGGCGTTCACGTTTACAGACTGGACAGCCGAAATGAAAGCAAAAGCTTCCATCAACATCTCCGAAGACGACACGTTGATTAAATCATTGGAAATTGCCAAAAGTAGAATCCAGATTATGATTAACAAGGGGATGGACAACAAAAACGAAGTGCTGCAAGGCTTAATTAATAAAGCAAATAAAAGAATCGAAGAAATCAAAACGGGAGAAAAACCGGCTTTGACTCCAGATGCGAACGCGAAATATTATGCGGAAGTGGTGGTTGACCTGGACATCATAGATGAGCCAATGATTGCCGACCCAGATGTAAACAATGTAGATGTTTCCAAACGCTATACGCACGATACAATCCGCGACCTCACTTACTATGGTGGCGATAAAAAAGTAGATCTTGGATTCGTAGGTTCATGTATGGTTCACAAAGGCGATTTGAAGATTGTTTCCAAAATGCTTCGTAACCTGGAAGAGCAACAAGGAGAAGTGAAATTCCAAGCACCGCTCGTAGTTGCTGCGCCTACTTACAATATCATTGACGAATTGAAAGCAGAGGGTGATTGGGCATTGTTGGAAAAATATTCCGGATTTGAGTTCAATGACGTTACTCCGAAAAATACAGCCCGTACAGAATATGAAAATATGATGTACCTCGAGCGCCCAGGTTGTAATCTGTGTATGGGCAATCAGGAAAAAGCGGCCAGAGGCGATACGGTTTTGGCTACGTCTACCCGTCTTTTCCAAGGGCGTGTCGTGGAAGATTCCGAACGCAAAAAAGGCGAATCCTTATTGGCATCGACACCCGTTGTTGTCTTGTCGGCGATTCTTGGACGTATACCTACAATCGAGGAATACAAAGCGGCGGTAGTCGGTATCAACCTGACTAAATTCCAGCCACCACACAAGCAATTGGTTGGATAGAAGCACTTCGAAATTGTTCATATAGCTTTTCTCAAAAAAAACCGAGGCTGCTTCTTTTTAATCGAGGCAGTCTCGGTTTTTTTAAACTTTAAGGATACTCAATTGTTACTTTTTATAAACACACAAAAACATAAGACATGGCATTTGACATTGAGATGATTAAAAGAGTTTATGCGGAACTTCCCCAAAAGGTACAAAAAGCTCGGGAAGTTGTTGGGAGGCCATTGACCTTAGCAGAAAAGATACTTTTCGCACACCTCCACGAGGATCAAAACCTGGAATCCTTCGCTCGTGCTAAAGACTATGTGAATTTTGCTCCGGATCGCGTTGCGATGCAGGACGCAACTGCCCAGATGGCGTTGTTGCAGTTCATGCAGGCAGGACGTCCGAAAGTTGCAGTTCCTTCCACGGTTCACTGCGACCACTTGATTCAGGCAAAAGTCGGTGCGGAAGAAGACTTGGCAACTGCCAACAACGTCAACAAAGAAGTTTACGATTTTCTTTCTTCTGTTACCAATAAATATGGCATTGGCTATTGGAAGCCTGGTGCGGGGATTATACATCAGGTTGTATTGGAAAACTATGCTTTCCCCGGTGGAATGATGATTGGTACAGATTCACACACACCTAATGCGGGCGGTTTAGGCATGATTGCTATTGGTGTTGGTGGCGCTGATGCCTGCGACGTGATGGCAGGATTGCCTTGGGAA
>JAATFC010000291.1 GCA_015655435.1 Chitinophagales bacterium
CGCTGCAAGCCTTTCCCAAAATTCATTTTTGCTTACGTCTTCCGTGTCTAGTTGCAGATAGTTGCGGATAAATGCCAACCAATGATATACTTTCTTTTCAAAGATTTCTTTTCCGCTTTTTTGGTTATAGTACAGTGAAGAAATTGTATTGATAAAATCCTCGGTTGTGTTGCGAGGAGGATTGATAATAGGAATGATACGCTGTTTTCTTTTTCTTCCAAACAGAACGTACAGAACCAATAAAATCCAAGCCATGTAAAATCCAATACGCAACCAAAAATGTGTCAGGAAATAACGGAAAGGTGTTTCTGCTTCATCGCTCCGTCCTTTGGAGTAATACTCATCCCAATATACGGTATTGATTTCCTTAGGCAAATAAGAAAGTGCTTCTTGTGTATAGTTGTAGTTGTTTTTGTATAGTACAAAAGCATTGGTAAAACATATAGGCGAAGCATGTATGAATATCGAACCCTTTCCGATATTGACTTTGATGAAATTCACATCTTTGGTCTGGTCAATAAAGCAAAGTTTTTCAACGGTGTACTTTTTCAGAAAAGAATCAAAATAATTGTCAATAGTACCTGCGTAGAAACCGTAACCTTTCGGAGTCCTGATGCTGGAATCCAAAAAGTTGACACGTGAGGAATCCAACATATTGAAATACTGTGTCGCGGTATGTATACCGAGTGAATCCCAGAGTTTATTGTTTGCACTTTCGGTGGACAAAAACACATAGTTTCCTTTCCCTACGAAATCCAATATCTGACGTGTTTCCGCCTTGATAAAAGTTACATTGGGCGCAACGATAAAATAAAGATTATTGCCTGCAGTTTTATCTGCGCTGTCCAGCTTCTCGTCAAAGAAATTATAAATCGGAACGCCAATATTGTTGGACTTGACATTAGGGAAAAGCGCGGTTAGACTTTTGTGTAGAATGTAAGTGCCGTAAGGGTTTTTGTCGTCATCGCGTAGTGTCTCGTCCCATTTAGTTGGTTCGGGAGCGGTAAGTTTGGTAATTACAAACAATACGAACAGCACAACGAACGCAATCATCAACCTTTTATATCCTTTCATTTTCCGTTGTTTTAGAAGTTGTGAAAGAATGGTTGTTCAATTTGTCGAAAATCGTTTTTACGTTTTCGTAATCATCGACGGTTGCATTGTGTTCACCATACCATGCAAAATCAAATGCCGTACTCATCTGTCTGAAAAGTGCGTATGTTTCTTCCGAAGAAACGGAGCGAACCTCCAATATATAGTCATGATTCGTTTTTCCAGCTCGCCATTTGATGATGCCTTTGTCGTCCAGTATTTTCAATAGGTACAGATAGCGCAGACGTATGGCCAGCCTGTATTTGCCGGCGGAAATTGCTTGTGCTATTTTTTCTTCAAAATCTATTTCGTGGATGTTTTCCTCTGCCAAGGATTCGAGGTCGATATTGCCTTTGTCGGATTTGGACCACATGCCAGTCGTGCCGCCTTTGTATTTCCATACAAAGAAAATGATAATCGAAACAGACAGAATAATGACGACAGTCCAGAAAGTATTGATGCCAGCTTGTGTACTCATCATCTCGTACCAAAGCCGTGCGAGCCACATCTTGAATCGCTCCCACAGTCCGATTTCGGGTATCGGATTTTTCTGGTATTGAAAATCGCGGCTGTTTTTCCAATCGCGCAACTGCGTACTGTCAAAACGCCTTGTCTGTATGGCATTCTGAGCAAATGCAGTAACGGAAACACATAGTCCAATAATGGAAAATAGTATTTGAAGATTTGAAAATCTGAAGATTTGAAAATGTAGCGATTGTGCGATTCGGTAATTAGAAAGACGAGAGAATATTGATGCACAATATTCTCGAAGATAGTTGATTTTCTTCCTATGCAATTTCTTGACCACAGCAAACAGCTTAATGATTAAAAACATTTTCAAAATTTCAAATTTCCAAATTCTCAAATCAAAAAGTAGTTGCTCTGTCTTGGTCATCCGAATTGTTGTCCATGTTTTGAATACGTGACATAAGGCCTGTTCCGTTTTCTTTTTCTTCCAAACTAAAATACTGCAATCCGATTGCCAGATACAATATGATACTGAACGCTGCGCTGAATATCTGCATGATACCCGTAACCAATCCCGCAACCAAACTTATATCCTTGGTCGTGAAATAAGAAATCAGTCCTGTAATACCGCCAACTACCAAACCGATAATGCTTGCGCAGGTACTATAAAGAAAAATACACAAGATATATAGTCCGAGAGACGGCCAGAAATTTCCCTTAATCAAAGTGAAACAACGGTTGAAAATATTACCCAGGCTTTTGTCCTCTTCAATAATAATGATACATGCAAATGGTGCGAAAACCGTTCCTAGATACGCTCCCGGTGCAATACAAAATATTGTACCCAACACAATGAGTATCATCAAAAGAATCCCGTAAAAAAATGTGTAAAGAATATTTCTTTTAAATACACCCCAAACTTCTTCAAGTGTTGCGGATTCTCCATTTTTCTGGTCGTACACCTTGAGATAGCTGGCGACGACAGTATAAACCAATATCTGAATGAGCAGATTTGATGCCAAAGAAAGGAAATATGTGGCTCCGTACATCTTACTTATATAGGAATCCTCATAGTCGATATTTCGTCCGCTGAATACGGACGTCCAAATACTGGCAGCTCCACCAGAATAAACACCATATAGTACGGCTCCCGCCAATATGAAAATACCACAGATAAGAAAAAAACTTCTTAATAGTGGTTTGAATTCTTGTTTGAGAAATTGCAGGACATCATTGAGTGTCTCGCCAAACGATCTTACGCGCCTGAGTTGGATTTTTTCTTGAGCCATTGTGCAAATTGATTTTTCTTGGACGGAAATTGTTCCGGTGTATAGTTGATGATTTTTTTGTGCAGTCTGTTCGGGTAAATGATAAAGTAAAAAACAAGAAATGCGAGCGAGCCTGCCAATATACCAATACGCAATGCCAACGGCATCGTTGCATATCGTGTAACAAAACTTTCCAGAAACGCCGCTACCAGAAATAGGGGAACGAGTCCCAATACGATTTTCACACCGTCTCTTGCCGCTTTTGTCAAGGATTGCCAGCGACTATAAGTTCCGGGAAAGAGTAAGCCTGCGCCCAATATCATACCCGAACCAATGGCATTGACGATGGACCATATCTCCAGTGTGCCGTGTATGAAAATGACGGTAATGCTTTCAAATCCCATGTTCTTACTGAAAAACAAGTATTCAAATGCACCAAGCATGATGCTGTTTTGCATATTGAAGAGAATCGGTCCGATACCAAAAACAATCCCTGAAACGAAAGAGATAAAAGAAACCCGGATATTGTTGATGGCAATCATGAAAAACATTTCCACTTGTCCCGAATCCGCATAGACGTTGTATGGTTTTCCCTTTGCCATATTGTTCAGCGTCATATTGACATAACCGTCGCCCAATATAAGCCGCACATAGTTCTCATCGTACTTAGCCGAAACAACACCCAGCACCACAAAAAACACAAAGAACAAAAAAGCATAAGTAAAAAATCGGCGATAGTTGTAGAAAAGCTCCGGCAATTCATATTTCCAAAACCAATAGAATCGTCCTTTGTCTTCTTTTTTGTTGACGTATATTTTCTGGTGGTATTGGCGGGTCAGCCCGTTGAGGAACTGTAAGGACTGTCCACTCGGGTAAAAAGTACGGCAATAAGCCAAGTCGTCGGTCAGCTCGATAAAGTCGTGCGCCAATGCTGCAGAGGAAGTATGGATGTCTTTAACTCTCGCTTCCATATCCTTCCACTTGTCGACGTTCCGCTGTATGAATTGGCTTTCCTTCATAAACCGTTAAGTGTTTTAAGGATAAATATAGGAGTAATTTTCGTTCTATGTATTTTTGTTCTATTTTTCCGTTATGAATACGTTTTCCTTAGACACCACACAGAATATTGCTATTGAGTACCCGCTGGCGGGCGTAGGTGACCGTATATTGGCGACTATAATTGACATAGCGATTGTACTTGCCTATTATTTTATCGCGTTGTTTCTGTATTTTAGGTTTTCTAGTTCAATGAATGGAGGTGCTGATGCGTGGGTTTTTGTATTGTTTTCTATACTCTTCTTTCCTTTGATGTTTTACAATCTATTATGTGAAATATTTATGAATGGACAGACTATTGGCAAAAAAGCCATGAAAATAAGAGTCTTAAACATGAATGGTAGTAACCCTACCTATTCACAGTATTTTATACGATGGCTCTTACGATTAATTGATTTCTGGATGGGTTGGGGTATAGTCGAATTTATTTGCGTGGTTGCTTCGCAAAAAAATCAACGACTTGGCGACCTTGCTGCAGGTACAATTGTAGTCAAAACCAATATCAGGCAAAACATTGAAAACAGTATCGAACAACTGCAAACCGTTACGGTGGATTACGTACCAAAACACCCCGAAGTAGAGCATCTTGACAATGCGGACATCCTTCTTGTCAAAGATGTTATCAATACGGTAAACAAAACCAACAACACATTGCTCGCTCTAGAGCTTGCCAATAAGATAGAACAAAAAAAAGGAGCAAAAAGAGGACAGGAAGAACCAATGACTTTTTTGTACAATGTATTGAGCGACTACCAACACATGCACTAATAGTGTAAAAAGTCAAATATTATTGGCTTTGGGCGTTTTGCTTTATGCTTTCAGCATTGCACTTTTCCCTTTTTGAATTATCATATCTTTGCGCCTTCATGGCACAGAAAAAATTGCAGCGGTTTGCAGACATCCGCACGTTTGACAATGTATTGGAATATCCAATCGATATGCCCAATAAGTGGAAAAAGTTTTTCAAAAACGACAATAGTATTACGCTAGAGTTGGCGTGTGGAAAAGGAGAATACGCGGTTGGACTTGGGCGATTATATCCCGACAGAAATTTTATCGGCGTTGATGTCAAAGGCAACCGTCTGTGGCGTGGTGCAAAAACCGCACTCGAAGAAAATTTAGGCAACGTCGCTTTTCTCCGCACGCACATTGACAAAATCAACAACTATTTTGCAAAAGGAGAAGTTCGCGAGATATGGATTACGTTTCCTGATCCGCAGTTGCGTGGTTCGAAAATGAAAAAGCGCCTTACGCACCCGCGTTTTCTGCGTTTGTACCAACAGATATTGAGCAATGACGGTATTGTCAATTTGAAAACCGATAGTCCGGATTTGTATGGTTTCACTATGAAAATAATCGAACTATACGATTTGGAATTAATTACCGCCAACGACAATGTTTACAAGGATTTTCAGGTTTCTCCTGAGTTGTCCATTCGCACCTACTATGAAAGTTTGGATATTGCGGGTCACAACAAAGTCCACCACATTGCTTTCCGTATCAATAAAGAACTACCAATAGAAAAAGACGCAGAGCTGAAAGAAGTTTTCGGTGTTGGGTTGGAGGAGGAAAACTGATTGATAAAATGATGACTATAAACAATTTATAATTTGTTAATGACCGTTTAACCTTTGGTTAATCTGCCGCCAATATGTTTGCAGCTATCAAACAAACATATTGTGAAAAAATTATTAACAGCCATAACCTGCTTTTTGCTTTTATTGATAGTTGGAAAATCGATTGGGCAGACTACGCAAGCATCCATCTCTGGTACTATTACGGATGAGTCCAACCAACCAGTTGGCGGAGCATCTGTAACGGTCAACAACGAATCAACGGGGTTTAAGACTACTATTGTTTCAAATGCTAAGGGTTACTATACATTTAAAGAGTTACCACTCGGTGGACCGTACAATGTATTGATTCAATACACAGGATTTAAAGAAGAACGCAAGAAAGACTATAACCTCAATCAAGGCGATGCGCTGATTGTCAACGTTTCATTAGTCGCAGGAAATAAAGATTTGGATTCCGTCGTGGTAAGCTCATCCTCGGGGCGCAAAATTCCGGACTTGGGTGCTACCACAACTATTTCCGTAAAGACAATGAAAGTCTTGCCAATCAATGGTAGAAACTTTTCTAATCTTGCAGACCTTTCCCCTTTGACGGGTAGCGGAGGTAGTATCGGCGGACAGTTGGCATCGGGAACGAACTATACAATTGACGGTACGACTGCGAAGAACCCAACATCGGCAGGACCATCAACGAGTCGTAGCGGCGCGCCTTATTCTATCTCCATCGAGGCAGTGCGTGAATTTAAAGTTGTAACCAACCAATACGATGTTACATTGGGAAGGAGTGGTGGCGGAACAATTAGCGCAGTTACTAAATCGGGAACGAATAAATTAAGCGGTTCTGTCTTCGGTTTTGGTCGTGCCAACTGGTTGTCTAGTCCTTATGATATCCGTGGTAATAAAAGAAATAATGACTACTCAACATATCAATTTGGATTTTCATTGGGCGGACCTATTATTAAAGACAAACTACACTATTTCGTTGCATGGGATCATCAGATAGATAAGCGTTCACTTGTTATCGCGGACGTGCAATCTTCTTCCGATGAGATATTGTTCCAAATCACAAAAGCTAAACTTGATAGTTTCGTAGATGTGGCGCGAACAAAATACGGCGTATCCAATCATCCGCAATATGGTTCTTTTAATAAGACACGACAATCAGACGCAGCTTTCCTAAGAATAGATTGGCAGATTAACGATAAAAACTTGTTGACTATACGTGATAATTTTACCAACGACAACAACAAGCTGGGATTAACGGACAATTCAACTATCAATCTGTATGAATCAACTGGTAATGATTTTAATCGTGATAATAGTTTGTTGGCAACCTTACGTTCCAATCTTGGAAATGGAATTACCAATGAACTGAAAGTACAACATCTATACACGCACCAAGACAGTAAGCAAGGAGACGAATTATCGGGAGCATTGCCAAGAGCTATTGTAAGGAATGTCGCATCGACGATGGCAGATGGAAGAAAATTGAATGTTGCCACTATGCAGTTTGGCGGACACCGTTTTGGCCAGGAAAATTTTACCAATAATGTTTTTCAGTTAATCGATAATCTGTACGTCAGTACAGAGAAGATAAACTATACGTTCGGGTTGGATATCATGTACACCAATGCAAAATCCTTATATGGAAGTGAAGTAAATGGACGTTACGAATATGAAGGATATGACGCATTTGTAAATAATACACCAAGTGCTTTTTATCGGGAAGTGCCATTGGTTGCAGATCCTTCCGTGACATCCAAAATATTTAATGGAGACATTTATGCGCAGATGCAAACCAAGCTGGGTAAAGGTTTGGACTTTACGGCAGGTTTACGATTTGATATGGCTACTTACTCCAAATCGCCATTTAACCAAGAATTGTTTGATGCATTGCAGTTAAGAACGGACAATAAGATTAAGTCATTTGTACCACAGCCTCGTTTGCAACTGACTTGGGATATCAACGAAAAGCATACGGATTATCTGAAATTTGGTGCGGGTATTTTCTCTTCGGACATCAACAATTATATGATAATAAACAACCTTACATTTGACGGTAAGCATTACGGTACGGCAAGTCTGAATGGATCCATTCCTTCTCCTGATTTTATTCAGTTTAGAAAAGACTTATCATCCGTTCCGGCTTTCCAACAATATCAGGTTGCCAATATCAATATGACCGGACATAATGCTAAAGTTCCAATAGTGTATAAAGCAAACCTTAACTATACGAAATTCATCACAAGCAAGCTAAGAATGGGTTTGTCTGCGTACATAACATTTGGAAGAAACAACTATATGTATGTGGATCGTAATATGGTCACACAGCCATTCTACACAATTCCAAATGAGGCAAATAGAGGGGTTTATATTCCATTGAATAAAACTCCCGAAAAAGGAACGACAGGAAGCTTCTTAGATGGTCGTATTTCCAATGCCTTCGGACGTGTATTGGAGTTGAACAGTGAAGGAAAAAACAATACCTACACTTTTGTATATGACGTGAACTATCATTATTTCAAAGATGGGGAAATCACGGCGAGCTACACTTGGAACGACACCAAGGACAATACGTCCTTTAATGGTAATGTCGCAAACTCAGCCACATTGGGGCTTCCCGTAAAAGACGATCCTCGTAATTTAAGCCAGATGGCTTATTCCAATGCACAGTTCCGTCATAAAGTCGTATTCTATGGCACGGCTCCTTCGGTTGCGGGATTTGTATTTGGTGTACGTTTCACGGGTATTGGAGGCACGAGATATAGTTTCCTTTCCGGTGTAAATAGCAACCAGGATTTTGTAAATGGAACAAATGATTTGGCTTTTGTATTTGACCGAAATGCAGCAGGAACTGCACAAGCCGTAAAGGACGGATTGAACAAATTGATGAACAACGGAGATGTTGGTAGCAGTTTCAAAAATTATATTGATAAGTCCTCCGGTAAGATTGCAGAAAGAAACGGCGGTGTAAATGGTTTTTACGGAACGGTTGACGTAAGATTGGCTAAATACTTCCGATTAGGAAAAACAAATGGTGTTGAATTTTCCGTGGATGTTTTCAATTTTGCAAATTTACTTAATAAGAAATGGGGTGCAAGTCGCAACTATGGAAATACTGGTTTGTATAAAGGAAATTCATTTGACCCTGCTAGCCGAGAATATAATTATTCCGTTACTGCGTCCGGTATAGCGTCACCGGGAGGCGATCCTTATCAAGTACAGATTGGTGCGAGATACAGCTTCTAGTTCACCAAATATTAATTGAAGATGGCGCATAGAAAACTATGCGCCGTTTTTATAGTTGCTAAATTGATAAGGGACTAATTGATTTTTATTTCTTGTCCGGATTGTTGTGCTGCTTCACTTTTAGGAAGATTGACGACCAATACACCGTCAATATAAGTAGCTGAAATCTGTTCTGTCACTACCTGCCCGTTGAGTTGGAAAGAGCGTTCAAATGCGTACAGATTATTTTCCTGATAGATAAATTTTCTTTCAGTGCTTTGTTTGTCTGTTTCGTGGGAAACGGTCAATACATTGTCCTGAACACTCAATTTGAATTTGTCTTTTTCCAAACCTGCCGCATACACGCACAGCAAAAAAGCACCTTCTCTTTCTTCTATATTGACGGATGGCGATGTGCCAAATTTATTGGCAAACATCTGACGAAAATTTTCTTTGTTTCCCCAGAATCCTTCACCGCATTTTCCCCTGAATTGTGGTCTGCCAAATCCGCGTCCTTGCTGTCTGTTCCCGTCGCTGTTCATTGTATTAAAAAACATAGTTGTAATATTTATAGTTTAAAAAAATGGTGTTATAAAATTGGAATGATTGTTTTGTTTTTGTTGGAACTGTTGTTGAAAATGGGTTGTATTTTGCTATTTGAAAATCGTTGTTCTTCAATGCCGGGAAGCATTGCATAGTTGTTGCCTAGAAACTGGCGACGTTTATGTGAAGCGATTTTGAAGACTAGGCTTCCTATACCAGCTAGCACAAGTGCCGTAACAACTAACTTGATAACCAGCATCAATACAAATGCTGCTACGCCTAGCAATGCCAAGAATCCGCCTATCCTTAATAGTAACATGGGAAAGTTCTTTTTCATGATTTCTTTTTTTAAGTAAATAATTGTTTTGTTATAGTTGAAGACGCACAACTATAATTTTTACTTTAAGGAATCTGAAAAAATATTGAATATGATTTTTTGATATTGGAATGATAGGTAATCGCCGTTGTTGGAGTTATCTCCAACAACACACTATAATAAATAGTTGTGGGAGATAACACATCTAATGGTTAGTTACTCCTCTCCGTATAATGCATTCATATCACGGTCAAAAAAATCGAATTCAATATTCTTGAATTTGCTTAAGCATTTAAGGACGTAATCAGCATCATTATAATTAATTAATATTAGAGATGTAGAGGTATTATTCATTTGTTGTATAACGAGTTGAATTTTGTGTGTAGGTTTTCCTAGATTGTTTTTCAATTCATTGAAATAGATTCTCTTCACATTACTCGTATATATATTCAATTCAAAACGTTTACCACTAATTCTAAAATAGTTTTCTGCAATAATGAGGTCCGCTTGTTGATTTGATTTTGCAACGTAATAAAGTGGAACGGTAAGACATAACCCTATTAGACCGATACCAGATACATTTTTTACCCATTCAGGAATTATGGTTGTATAATATGCAGAAGAGAGCTCTGCGGATGCATTTCGAGCTGGAAGTAGGAAAGCATAAAGTATAAACGCCAGTGCACTAAATATTATAATGGTAAATAAGATACCTGAAGTTATGTATGGAATCTTGCGCCTTATAAATATAGGAAAAGAACGTTGCATACTTTTGATTGGAATGAAGATAGAGTAAATATACTCAGTTTTCTCTCAAACTGTAAATCCAAAAAAGCACATCCGATTCCGAATGTGCTTCATGTATATGTCGAGTTGTTGTGTTACCGTCTGCAACGCCGTTTCCATTCCTCCTTAAACCGTTCTCTTTCCTCTTCGGACATATTGCGAAACTTGTCCTTAAAGTTTTGTCCGAATCGTGACCCGTTGTTGCCGCCTTTTTTCCAACCGAAATTTCCAAACAATATCTTGCACAAGACCAATAGTCCGAGTGCCTGTGGATAGGTCAGTGTTTTCGCGCCGACGACTTCGGGTAGGATTGCGTTCCAGAGCCAGCGCACGACTGCGCTCAATAGGAATACCAATAACAGGAACAGCGGAAGAAAAAATCTCTGTTTTGTATTGCTCATTCTTCTTCTAGGGTTATCGCCAATCATTGTTAAGTGTTTAATTCATCGTAAAGATATTGCAGTTTTTTTCGGATATGCTTCATCGCATAGCCTTTTCTGCTGATAATCGTCTTGATGTTTTCGTTTTGTTCGTCCGCTATTTC
>JAATFC010000118.1 GCA_015655435.1 Chitinophagales bacterium
ACCTTCAACTTGCCCGAGCTGTTTTTGGGAGTGGGAACGCAGACACCAATCGAACAGGAAGGATCGTATCCTTTGCCGGAGGCGCAGGTTGACCGTTTTATGTTGAAAGTTGTGGTCGGCTATCCTAACAAGGAGGAAGAGCAAATGATTATCCGTCAACAAGTCAACGGTATCCAACTTCCGAAAATCCGCCCAGTAGTTACGATGGAGGAAATCCAAAAAGGAAAAGAGCTGACACGCCGTATATATATGGATGAAAAAATCGAAAAATTCATCATCGATATTGTTTTCGCATCTCGTTATCCGGAACAATACAATCTGGCTAATCTGAAACCGTATATTGCCTTTGGCGGTTCGCCTCGTGCAAGCATCAATCTGGCTTTGGCTGCAAAAGCGCACGCTTTCATGGCGGGTCGTGGATATGTCATTCCGGACGATGTCAAGACCATCGCAAAAGACGTGATGCGCCACCGTATCGGCATTACTTACGAAGCAGAAGCCAACGATATTACTTCTGAAAAAATTATCACGGACATTTTAAATGCGGTACAGGTTCCTTAATTGATGGATAATGAATTGTTAATGATGAATAATGGGCTTGTGTGCATAGCTGATATTTACCCATTGAAAGTTTATTATTAATTGTTCGTCATTCATTCTTAATTATTGAAATGGGGTTATTTAGCAAGAAAAAAATAATCAAACAGGAAGAAGTTGTGGTTGCCAATACGCCAACTGTAGCGGAGGTCGCTGCCCGGGCAAAAGAGATAGACTTGAGGACACGTAAGATGTCGATGCAGCTTTTTTCGGGAGAGAGCCGCTCTACGGCGAAGGGTCGTGGTATGTCTTTCAAGGAAGTACGCCAATACCAAGCGGGTGACGATGTTCGCTTTATCGACTGGAACGTGTCGGCAAGGATGGGGCATACGTACAGCAAGGTTTTCGAGGAAGAAAAAGAACTCAGCATCATCATATTGGTGGACGTGAGCAAGAGCAACCTGTTCGGCACTTACGTACAATCCAAAAAATCCCAAATAGTCAATCTCGCAGCCGTATTGTCCTTCGCTGCGGTAAACGAAAACAACAAAGCGGGAATGATGTTCTTTTCGGATAAAACGGACAAATGGTTACCTCCGAAAAAAAGTCATCAGCATGTATTGTACATGGTTCGCGAGTTGTTGGGATTTGACGCGACATCTACAACGACCAATATCGTTCAGGCTTTGAACAGTCTGAACAGTACTTTGCGTCAGCGAAGTCTGGTTTTTATCATTAGTGATTTTATTAGTCCGGGATTTTTGGACGGACTACGTGTCACGGCGAAACGTCACGATTTGGTGGGAATCCAGGTTTTTGACAAAAGTGAAAGACGCTTGCCCGACATGGGTTTAGTGGAAATGGAAGATTGGGAATCCGGCAATACATTATTGATTGATACGAGCAACCCGACAGAACGCAAACTCTACCAAGACCAGTTCGACCAACGGTATCTGGGTTTGAAAGAGGCGTTCAGAAGTTGCGGCGCAGAATTGATGCAGGTAGCAACGGATGACGATTATGTAGAAAAAATTAAAGCTTTTTTCCTGAGAAGATAATGAACAGATATTTTTTAAAGAATATAGTAAAACAAGAATGGGTATTGGCCGTAATTGCTGTTTTTATGCAGTTTGCGTTGATACCTGGTTTGGCAAAGGCGCAGACAGGCCAAGCGACGCTTGACCGCCAGCAAATCGTATTGGGCGAGCAGGCGCAATTGCGACTCAAGATTGCGGACATTCCAGATGGTTATAGTTTGGTAGGTTTCTATGGTTGGGACACGACTCGCCAACATGTGGAAGTAGTGGAACAGAACAAAATGGACACCGTCAACCTCAATAACCAATTGACATACATCCAAGATTGGAAGATTACATCTTTCGATTCCGGGAAATGGTCGTTGCCGATTACGGGAGCTATATTGGTCGACCAGCAAGGGCAGAAAAAAGAAATCAAGATTGATTCCGTTTATCTTGACGTACTGCCTGTGGACATTTCCAATATGAAGGACTACCACGACATCAAGGATATATTGACCGTAAAATATTTTGATCCGTATTGGATTATAGTCGGAGTGGCGGCGTTGCTGGTGATTATTTTATTGGTAGTATTGATTCGGTATTTTGTCAAACGTAAAAAGAAAAAACCAGTCAAGAAACCGAAAATCGAAGGTTCGCCTTTGGATTGGGCTTTGGGAGAGATTGAAAAACTGCGCGCGCAAAAACTTTCCATGTATCAATATTTCGGTTCATTGAATGAAACGCTCAGAACATATTTACAGGAAAAAGCGAATCTTCCGACTTACAAAGAAACTTCGGACGAATTGATTTTGCGTATGCGGGAACTATACAAAAGTGATGTTGTGGCAGGCAGCTTTTACCAAAATCTTAAGATGATGGACGCTGTCAAATTTGCCAAATACGTACCGTCAGAAGAAATAAAAGAAAAAACGACAAACGAAATTGTCGAAGCATTGAAATTGTTTGATAAGAAAGTAAACGAAGCGTCGGTAAAACCGACTAAATAGTAATGGTAACAAATTGGTTAAGTCATATAGAATTTGCCTATCCTTGGGTACTCGCATTGTTGCTGTTGCTGCCTGTATTGGCTGTTGTTTATTTTAAGAAAAAAAACAAAAAAACAGCAACGCTGAAAGTAGGATATATTGGTGCGAACCACTATAAAAGCAGCAAGATACGCATGAGCAATTTTCCATTCTGGATGAGGATGGTTGCCATGTTTTTCCTGATAGTTGCTTTGGCGCGTCCAAGACAGAAATACGTCGAATCCGAAACAACGGGCGACGGTATCGACATTGTGTTGTGTTTTGATATTAGCGGAAGCATGACCGAAAGAGATTTCAATCCCAACAGGTTGGAAGCGTCCAAAGCTGTCGCTACCCAGTTTGTGGAAGGTCGTCCGGGCGACCGTATTGGAATAACGATTTTCAGTAATCTTAGTTTCACCTTGACTCCGGTTACAGCCGACCATGCGCTCGTATTGCAACAGATTTCTAATATACAGGCAGGAATGTTGGGCGAGGAGGGGACTGCTATTGGCTCAGGTTTGGCAACTAGCGTCGACCGTTTACGACAGTCTAAGGCGAAAAGCAAAATCATCATATTGTTGACGGATGGTGTGGATTTTGGAGGTGCTATTTCTCCTGATGTTGCCGTCAATATGGCGAAAACTTATGGTATAAAAGTGTACACGATTGGTGTCGGTAGTATGCAGGAAGTAGACGAACCTGCCGACCCTGCAAATGGTGGAAAAAGCCAAAAAAGAAAACTGGAATTTAACGAAGGTTTGCTGCAACAGATGGCAATGGCTACGGGCGGTAAATATTTCCGTGCGACGGACAACAATGCGCTCGTGGGCGTTTATGAAAACATCAACCAACTAGAGAAATCCAAGATAGAAGTAAAGACTTACAACCGTTATGTAGAGCTGTACAGACCTTGGTTGCTGGCGGCAATCATACTTCTGGTATTGGAACTTGTCCTGCGCAGTACGGTTTTTTTCAGATTTCCATAAAGAAATTAAAAAAAAGTTATCGATTAATTTATTTTTCCTATTTTTGTTTGGAAGAATTAATGGATGTTATTCTTTGACTAACAAAGTGTTATTCACCTAAGAGTTTACCTATGAATACAGCACCATTTTTTCCCAAAC
>JAATFC010000148.1 GCA_015655435.1 Chitinophagales bacterium
CCTTCCATTGCCGGGGATTATACAGGCTTTTATCAGAACATTTACGATACATTGCAAAAGAAAGCTGCCTTGAAAGTGCAACCGGAAGAAGCGAGGAACGTTATTCGTATTATCGAGATGGCTATGGAGAGCAACGAACTTAGGCAGGAAGTAGAAATTAAATATTCTTCACATAATATAAAATATTGATTTACAAATAGATGGAACGTAGAAAATTTATCCGCCAATCCTTGATGGCAACGGGAGGCGTATTGGCTGCACAGTCAGGATTTGGTCGCAATATACTGGGAATGGATTTTCCGGTGGTGCGGATTCCGGAAGCCCAAAGAAGATTTAAAAGCCCTGCCGTAGAAAAGCTGATTAACGAAGTCAAGTCCAATATTGGTAACAAGGAACTTGCATGGATATTTGAAAACTGTTTTCCCAATACATTGGATACGACCGTCAATCATTATACGGTTAATGGAAAATCGGAAACCTATGTTATCACAGGTGATATCGACGCGATGTGGTTGCGTGACAGCTCCGCACAGGTCTGGCCTTATATCCCACTTTGCAAATCGGACAAGGAACTGGGCAAAATGATTGAAGGTGTTATCAACAAGCAAGCAAAATGCATCTTGTTGGACCCTTATGCCAATGCTTTTTACAAAGATGCCAAACAGGTAAGCGAATGGGCTTCGGACATTACGGACATGAAACCTGGCGTGCATGAGCGCAAATGGGAGATTGACAGCCTTTGCTACGCGATTCGTTTGTCACACGGATATTGGAAAGAAACGGGTTCGACTGCCATTTTCACGGCGGAATGGGACAAGGCGATGGAATTAATCATCCAAACCTTTAAGGAACAACAGCGTATATTGGATGACGGTCCTTACCATTTCCAACGTAAAACGGAAAAGAGTACCGACACGCTTCCGATGAGCGGTTACGGTTACCCGACCAATCCAAATGGACTGATTTGTTCCATGTTTAGGCCGAGTGACGACGCAACCGTTTTTCCTTATTTGATTCCATCTAACATATTTGCTATCATTTCTTTACAAAACTTAGCGGAGATATGGGAATCAAGAGGAAAACAACCCGAACTGGCAAGGTCGGCTCGGGAACTGGCAAGGACAGTCTGGCAAGCAGTACAGTCTTATGGTACGACTTACCATCCTAAATACGGTAAAATATACGCATTTGAAACGAACGGTTATGGAAGTTTCAACCTGATGGATGACGGCAATATTCCGTCTTTATTGAGTTTGCCTTATCTGACACATACGGCAAACAGTAACGACATTATTTACCAAAACACCCGCAAATACATTCTTTCTTCCGACAATCCTTTCTTCTACAAGGGAAATGCGGCGGATGGTATCGGCAGCCCGCATACGGGCAAAGACCAGATTTGGCACTTGGGAATTATCATGCGTGCCATGACGAGCAACGATAGGGCGGAAATCTCCAAATGCCTTAAAATGATTCAGGCAACACATGCGGGAACCGGATTCATGCACGAATCGTTTGACAAGGACATTCCGATGAATTTTTCAAGAAAATGGTTTGCCTGGGCCAATACGCTCTGCGGCGAACTTATCTGGAAGGTATATCGGGAGAACAAATCACTTTTGGATTAGGCGATGCTTGTTCCGCAACCGATTTTATAAGAACGTAACATTCGATATTGGAAATCCCTGCTTAAATTGCGAGCAGGGATTTTTTTTGTGGCGTTTGAGAAAGATTTCCAACCATTTGTAATTTATAGGCATCCAATATAACGTGTGCACTTTGGAAAAGATGAAGGATTTTTAGTTCATTTAGTACGGTGAATCTGTTTAGACTTTTCATATTTAACCACATAGAAACATTAGGAAGCATAGATTTTGCCGCTGTTCTTAGACATATAAGCTAAAACAATAGTATTTTCATCAAAGATGAAAATCTGTGTGTTGCTATATTGCCCTAGGTTATGATGAAAACTATGTTGCTATGTGGTTGGAACAAAAGGTTAAGCAAATTCGGCCTTGATTTCTACCTAACATTTATTGTAATATATTGCTTATCACAACAACGCTTTATGAAAATATGTTCGCTCTTTCTGCTGCTCCTGTTCATCGGCTTTTCTTATAGGGGAAAATCCCAAACTGCCACGCCTTACGAAAAGGAATGGCAAGCCATCGACACCTTAATACAAAATGCCAACCAGCCCAAGACCGCACTAGCACTCGTCAACAAACTGTACCAGCAAGTACATGCAAAAGGTATTGTGGATCAGTCGATTAAGGCATTAGCTTACAAATACGTATTGGACAGGCGAGTAACTGACAAAGATGAATCCGAAAATACCAAGATGATTGACCAGGCGTTGGCTAATCCTGTCAATTCTTTGGAAAGAAGCCTTTTGTGGTTTATGAAAGCCGGAGCGTATGTCAACTATTACAACCGT
Organism: Chitinophagales bacterium; assembly: GCA_015655435.1. Taxonomy (GTDB): domain Bacteria; phylum Bacteroidota; class Bacteroidia; order Chitinophagales; family Chitinophagaceae; genus Rhizosphaericola. Next base: position 2,438 of record JAATFC010000148.1, read on the forward strand.
TTCTCGCGAAAAATCCAGAGCCGAAACGACACGCTCGCTTCCAAAGACGCGGACTGGGACACATGGACATTCAAGGATTTTAAATGGAAAATATATCGTGCCTATCAAAACGCATTGAAAGACAGTGCTGTTTTGCAAAAGGCGAGAATCTCCCAATATCCTGCCATCGTTCAATATGGAAACCTCGATGCGCTACGTCCAACTTTGTATGACTTGGTGGTCAACAGCGCATTGGATTTTTATAAAAATATTTATTGGTATGACAGGAGCAACAGTAGAAATGCTTTTGAACTGAAAAGCAACACGGTATTAAAAAGCGTACCTGTTTTTTTGCAATATGATGTACAAACGACTGATTCCGTGTCTTCTACGAGAAATATTGTTTTGCTCTATCAGCGTTTGTTCCGTTTTCAGATACAGCAAGGCAATAAAGACGGTTTGGTCGATATAGACAATCAACGTATTGCTTGGTTCTACTCAGCATCCTACAATATAAATACTGAACAGAAGGATTCTCTTTATCTCGAAAGCCTTCGTTACCTCGTTCATAATTTTCCTAAAAACAACCCGACATTACAGTCTGTGTACATGATTGCTAGCTATTACAATGAAGTTGCCAATCGTTTTGGGTGGAATACCGCAGACTCAGTGTACAAAGCCAAGCGGATAACTGCGTTAAATTATATTGACCAATATCTCCCGAAAGACACGGTAAAGTCTGCTGGTTGGTACAATCTGCAGGTTTTAAGGGAAAGGATAACCAAACCCAAAGTGGAAACGATTATGATTGAAAACATCAATGTGCCTAATGAACCTATATTGGCATTGTTGAAGTTTTATAATATGTCCAAAGTCTATGCAAAAGTGATTGCATTGCCTGGAAATAAGCGTCCAAGCATTCCGGAAGGCGATTCTTTGATAAAAATAGGTAAACCGTTGCAACAATTTGCCGTTGATTTACCTAAACTCATTAATTATCAAAGCTATACGACAGAAATAAAAATAGACCCTTTACCAGTAGGGCAATATTTGCTTTGCTTGTCTGTGGACAAGGCCGGAACGGAAAGTCGTGTGTATATAGTTTTTCAGGTATCGAACCTTGCTTATATGAATAGCGGTGGTGACTATTTTGTCGTGGACAGGAAAACAGGTAAACCCATTGACAGTGTCAAGCTGGTATTCAACAAGAAGAACAATACCGACCCAATCGATTTCGAAAAATCGCAGTTGGTTTCCGACAAAGACGGACATATAATTGTACAAGCCAAGAATGACAAATTTTCCAATGGTTATGGCGATGCATATTTCTTCAAGGGCAACGATACGCTTTCTCTTAAGAGTAATTATTCCGTGAATCCTCTGGCCACGCAGAGTAGCGATGCGCAAGATAAGGGGATGGATGCTGAGGAGTTGGCGGACGAGCGTGACGATAATATGAAAATATTGTATTTCACGGACAGAGGAATATACCGTCCCGGGCAAAAGATTCATTTCAAATCGGTTGCATACACGAAAGATGGCGAAGATTCCGCATATCACATTTACGACCGGAAAGATTCGCTTACCTTTTTCCTAAGGGACGTCAACAACAAAAAAGTAGATTCTCTCAGGTTAAAAACCGACGATTTCGGTTCCGTCAGCGGCACTTTTTCCATTCCCAACAATGTATTGACTGGAAGTTTCACAATTGACAATCAAGAATGCCGTGATGAAATGGAAATCCAGGTCGAAGAATACAAACGACCGACTTTCTTCGTGGAAATAGATTCACTGAAAGGAACATTTCACTTAAATGATTCTGTCCCAATAACGGGAACGGCAAAAGCCTACAACGGTTCCAAAGTAAGCAACGCATCCGTCCAGTTGCATATCAAGCGCAATGCTCGTTTCCCTTATTATTGGCTAAAGCGTAGTTCTTACTATTCTTGGGGTAAGGACATATTGGACACAACTATCCGAACGGACGCGCAAGGAAAATTCAAAATTGATTTCAAAGCTATTCCCGATGAAACTGTGGATAGTATGAGCATGCCTGTTTTCCAATATGCCATCAATGCAGACGTGACCGATAATAACGGAGAAACGAGAACCAAACAGAGTTCTGTTTTGATAGGATACAATTCAGTGGACATACAGTGGAATATTGGTGAAAAAGCTAAGTTGCTTTCTTTCAATGATTTAAGGGCTTATGTTAAGAGTACAAATGGTATTTCTCTTCCGTTTCCCGTTCAGGTCAAAATACAGCCAATACAACAACCCAAAAAACTTCTTCGAGAGAAATATTGGAATCAACCGGATGTGCAGGTAATGGACAGCCTTATCTACAAAAAGTATTTTCCGTATGATATTTACAAACAAGAAAACTTGCTAGAAAATTGGCAAAAAGAAAACCCCATATTAGAAAAGGCAGTTGCGTCAGATTCTCTATTGCATTATACCGGAAAACTACAAGCGGGATGGTATTATTTGGAAGCTAGTATTACTTCTCCAGAAGGTAAAACTTTGAAAGATATTCGTTATGTACAACTCTTGCCAAATGGCATACCGTTGACAGATAAATATTTGGAAGGTTTTTATAATAATTATAGTGCGTATATTGGAGATACTGTTAGGCAATATTTGTCTACAGCTGCAGAGAATATGTACTTAACCAAGATAAGCCAAAATGAAAAAGGAGAAGCTTCTTATTCTCATCAATTAATCTCCAACGAGACGCTGCCTATCGTTGCAGTACTGGGAGAGAAAACAAAAAAATACTTAGATTATACATTCGCTGGCTATAAGGACAATCGTTTTTACCAAGAAATATTCAGTATTGAATCGAAGCCTAAACGGGTAAATGTTGATATAAAATACAAGACTTATCGGAATAATATCGAGCCGGGGTCTAAAGAAAAATGGTCAATACAGGTGTTGAAAGATAGGGCAATAACAAAGGATGCGCAATTGCTGAGTGCGATGTATGACGCCTCATTGGACCAAATAGTGAAAGGAGATTGGCATTTTTATGTAGATAATGAGTTTCGATATGGAAACTCTCCGGATTTTTCAATACCTTATAATCATACTGCAGAACAATATGGCTTTACAACATATACAGCAAACGCATTTATTACAAAATATCCTCAATTAACTTTTGAGAATGGTAATATACAACTCAATGGCAATATGGATGAAGTTGTTGTGGTTGGTTATGGTACACAAGTGCAAAAAAAGAGCTTTGCTGGAGCTATGACTACTATTACCACTTCTAGTCCGCCGATTAGTGCAAGTGGCTTATTGGGGAAAGTACCGGGAGTAAGTGTCTCCTCTGAAGGGAAAATAGTGCTTCGAGGGAACTCGTCTATTAAAAATGACAGTAAAGTACTATACATTGTTGACGGGCAGGTGCTGGCAGATGGAGAAGCTAGTATCCCTCCCAGTGATATTGAGGTAATAAATATATTTAAAGCGGCTGATGCTGTGGCCGTGTACGGTTCGCAAGCTGCAAACGGAGCGATTATAGTTACCACCAAATCCAAGAACTATGGCAAGAAAAATCCTCCGCCTTTACGTTCCAATTTCAGTGAGACTGCATTTTTCTATCCGTCCATCATGCCGGACAAAGACGGCAATTATTGGATAGAATTTACAATGCCGGATGCTGTCACGCAGTGGCGTTGGCGCAATCTGGCGATGGACAAGGATTTGCGTTTTGGGTATTCGGAGATGATGATTACCTCGCAGAAAACCTTGATGGTACAGCCCAATATGCCTCGATTCCTGCGCGCCGGAGACGAGTTAGCATTGACTGCCAAAGTGAGCAATACGGGACAAAAGGATTTGGAAGGAAAGGCGTTTGTGCAATTGTTGGATGCGGGCAGTAATGTTTTGCATTGGCAGAAAATCGACCAAACCAAATTTAAGGTTGCCGCTGACCAAAGTTCGACTGTTTCGTTCAATATGGCTATTCCGGAGGATTATTCCGGTCCGCTGTATGCAAAAGTCTGGGTGGAAGGCGGTCAGTTTTCGGATGGGGAATTGCACGAGATTCCTGTACTGTCCAGAAAGACGTTGGTTACGGAAACCTTACCATTTGAACTGAATGGCGACACGGTAGCCAATATGGATTTTGCTAAACTATTGGCAAGCGACAGTTCCAAAACCTTGCAGGACAAGGCGCTTAGCATAGAGCTCGCGACCAATCCTGTTTGGTATGCGGTGCAGGCGATTCCTTATTTGCAGTCTTATCCTTACGAATGTTCCGAGCAGGTTTTCGGCCGGATGTACGGTGGATTTTTGGCACAAAAAATAACCCATACATTTCCTCAGATTAAAACCGTTTTGGACAAATGGGAAAACGACCCCGATGCGTTGAAAAGTAATCTGCAAAAAAACAGTGAACTCAAACAAGTATTTTTGGAAGAAACTCCGTGGCTCAACAATGCGGAATCCGAAGTGGCGAAGAAACGCAAACTGGCATTGTATTTCAACACGGACAGCATCGAGAATCTTTTGCAAAAGAATTTTGACTTATTGGCAAAACGCCAATTTTCTGATGGTAGTTTTTCTTGGTACGATGGTACTTGGGGCGACCGTTACATCACACAAAACATCGTCACGCAATATGCGCACTTGCAGTCTTTGCAAGCCGTTGATACGAAATGGCAAAAACGTTTTGCACCTATTATCCAAAAAGCACAGCAATATCTATCCGGAAAAATTACGGATGATTACGAATATTTGAAAAAACAGAAAATGAACCTAAATACAAATCATACGGGTTCACCTCAGTTAATGTATATCTACGCGTTGTCGTTGGATTCCATCAACCACAAATATTCCACTGCGGAAAACTATTATCTAAATCAAGCAAGAAAGTATTGGAATGATTTTACCAATGTACAGAAAGCGTGGATTGCGGAGATTTTTTACCGAAAAGGAGAAAAGAGTTTTGCCATCAATACGGTTATTCGTTCTCTTATGGAAAATGCCGTTGAAAGCAAAACGAACGGAACGTATTGGAAATCCGATTTTGACTGGGGATATGGCTATCTGAGTAGCATCGAGACGCATAGTCAGATTATGGATATCGTCAATCGTATTTCGGATAAGGAAAAAAACAAGGAGTTGAAAGACAAAGTTGAAGAAATGCAGCATTGGCTTATCCGCAATAAGCAAACCAACTATTGGTCCAATACTAAAGCTACGGCTGATGCTTGCTATGCATTATTGACCGTCAATAATAAATGGCTCGATGCCGCACCAAAAGTAAAAATACAAATGGGAGATACTTTGCTCCATATCGACCAACAGGAAGAAGGAACTGGCTATACCAAAATTTCAATACCGCAGCGTTCCATCAAGTCCAGTTTGGGTAAGATACAAGTGAGTGTCGCATCCAATCCTGGTTATGTATATGGCGGCGTATATTGGCAGTATTTGGAAAATATGGATAAGATTACGGAAGCCATGTCTCCATTGAGTCTGAAGAAAACTTTTTACAAAGAAACCATAGTCGATGGAGAACAGCATTTGCAGGAAGTGAAAACAAGAGATAGCTTGAGCGTAGGTGACAAACTCATCGTACGGATTATAGTTAAGTCGGACCGCGATATGCAATATGTGCATCTCAAGGATCTGCGCCCATCCAATACAGAGCCTGACGATGCCATCAGTGGTTACCAATATAAAAATAATCTAGGCTATTATCTTTCCATCAAAGATGTGTCGTCCAATTTCTTTTTCAATAACATCAGTAAAGGTTCACATATATTGGAATACAGCATGCACGTCACGCATGCCGGTAGTTTTGCTTCGGGACTGGCTTCCATACAATGTATGTACGCACCGGAAATGAACGGTCATAGTGAAGGAACTATTATTGAGGTAAAATAATAAGAGAACCATCCATGCAAAAAAAACTGCTATTTTTTTGCATGGTGTATTGTAAATATTTAGGATAATATTGGGTAGCACCTACTTGCCGTCTAATGGAAAAAGCTTTTCTTTGGAAAGGCTTTGCCATTAGATTGCTTAACTCTAACTATGAAATCAAATAAACTGTTTGCTTTTGCCATGGTGACATCCCTTTTCTTTTTCTGGGGATTCATCCACAATCTTGACCCAATCTTGATTCCGCATTTGCGTGATGTATTTAGTTTGTCGCATTTTCAGGCTTCGTTGGTGGATTCTGCCGTATTTATTGCCTATTTTATTATGGCGATTCCGGCAGGGTTGATTATGAAAAAACATGGTTACAAAGTCGGCATATTGATTGGTTTGTTATTTTTTGCGGTGGGTTGCTTTCTGTTTGTTCCGGCTGCCAATACGATTAGCTATGTTTTTTTCCTCGGAGCATTGTTTGTCGTTGCATGCGGACTGACCATATTGGAAACCGCTGCAAATCCCTACGCAACTATATTGGGCGATCCTAAGACCGGAACGCAAAGGTTGAATTTTGCACAGTCCTTTAATGGACTTGCTGCTTTTATCGCACCAATTATAGGTGGCAAGATGATACTCTCGCAGACATCCAAACCTGCCGAGGAAATAGCCAAACTGTCCACAGATGCCAGACATGCTTACTTATTGGCAGAGGCTTCCACGGTCAAGATGCCTTATCTGATATTGGGCGTTTTGATATTAGTAGTTGCTATTATTTTTTATTTTATCCAGCTTCCTGACATTACGGATTCGGAAGAGAAAACCGAGGGCGGATTTTTCCACGCATTACGTCACAGAAATGTGCGTTCGGCTGTGGTTGCACAGTTTTTCTATGTTGGCGCACAGGTTTGCATATTGAGTTTTTTGGTGCTTTTTGCCACAGAAGTTGCAGGAATTCCTGGAACGAAAGCGGCAACTTATTCCGGTTTTGCAGGACTAGCGTTTTTGCTGGGACGCTTTATCGGAACTTTCTTGATGCGGTATGTCCGTGCGTCATCACTTATGGTGGTTTTTGCGTTGGTAGCCATCATACTTACTATTTACGTAATTGTAGGGAGCGGTATCAATACGCTTTATGCACTGATTGGCATTTCTTTTTGCATGTCGATTATGTACCCGACTATATTTGCGATTGGCATTCAGGGTTTGGGTGCGGATACCAAAGCTGCTTCTAGTCTGATTGTAATGTCTATAGTGGGCGGAGCGGTGTTGCCGCCACTATTGGGTAAAATTTCGGATATGACGAAACATTTTCAATATGGCTATATTGTTCCGTTGGTTTCATTTATAGTAGTGTTCCTCTTTGCTATAGGTAATAGAAATACAAGTGTACAGGGAACGGAAAAATTAAAAGGAGGACATTGATATGAGTGTAAAATATTTGGCATTAGACTTACAAGACGACCCTAAATTGATAGAAGAATATGAAAACTATCATAAAGAAATATGGCCGGAAATAAGGAAGAGCATATTGGATGCAGGCATTACCAATATGGAAATATACAGAACCGGCAACCGATTGTTTATGGTAATGGAAACTTCCGAAACCTTTGATGCCGCTGCAAAAGCACAAGCCGACGCTGAAAATCCGAAAGTTCAGGAATGGGAAACGCTGATGTGGAAATTTCAAAAACCGTTACCTTGGGCAAAGGAAGGAGAGAAGTGGGTGGAGTTAAGGAAGATTTTTGAATTATGAGATATGAGTTATAAGTTATGAGTGGAAGCGTGTTGAAAAATAAATCGTTTGCTTTTGCATTGAGAATTGTCAAGTTGTATAAGTTCTTATGCCTTGAAAAAAAGGAACTAATATTGAGTAAACAATTACTTCGTTCAGGTACATCAATTGGCGCAAATGTACGAGAGGCTCAGAACGCGGAAAGTAAAATGATTTCATTCATAAATTAGCAATAGCTCAAAAAGAGTGTGACGAAAGTTTATATTGGCTAGAATTGCTTCACCAATCGGAAATATTATCCGAAAGAGAATATAACTCTATTCAATCCGAATGTACTGCACTTCTTAAAATGATTCGTAGTTCAATATTGACCTCCAAACAAAAAAACTCATAATTCATCACTTATAATTCATAACTCAATAATATGTTTGATTTAAAAAATAAAAAGGCCGTAGTTACGGGAGCTGGAAGCGGTATTGGACGGGCCGTTGCGCTTACTTTGGCGAAAGCAGGATCGGAAGTTTTCCTAGTGGACTATAATCGAGATGCCGCGGAGCAAGTGGTGTTTGAAATTGGCGAAACTGGCAATATTGCAACAGCCAAACAAGCTGATGTGAGCAAACAAGAAGAATTAGTGAGTATCTATAACGAAATTGGCAATATAGATATCTTGGTCAATAGTGCCGGAATTTCGCATATCGGACAGGTGACCAATACTTCCGAAGCGGATTTTGACCGCGTGTATTCTGTCAATGTTAAGGGCGTATATAATTCCTTGTTCGCTGCGATTCCTTTGATGCAAAAAAATGGCGGAGGCGTTATAGTCAACATGGCGTCTATAGCTTCGCATGTAGGACTTGCAGACCGTTTCGCCTACTCGATGAGCAAAGGTGCGGTGTATGCGATGACGATGTCCGTTGCCAAAGATTATATTAAGGATAATATCCGTTGCAATTCGGTTTCTCCGGCGCGTGTACATACACCTTTTGTAGATGGATTTTTGGCAAAAAATTATCCGGGAAAAGAAGCGGAAATGTTTGCGAAACTGTCCGCTACACAGCCTATTGGACGGATGGCTGTACCGGAAGAAATTGCCAATTTGATTTGTTATCTGGTTTCGGATGAAGCGTCTTTTATTACTGGGACGGACTATCCGATTGACGGTGGTTTTTTGAAACTAAATAGTTAAAATAGTTATAGAAATGAAAAAAATAATACTTGCAATAGCGCTATGTACTAGCTTGTCAGCGGTACTCCATGCACAAGAGAATAATGACGGAAAACAAATGTGGGCAAAGTCTTTTTTAAATAAAAAAGCACCTAGTTTGGTCGTGGAAAAATGGCTGACCGATAAACCTGAAATGAAAGGAAAGTTTGTATTGGTGGACTTTTGGGCTACTTGGTGTCCTCCTTGCAGGAAGTTTATTCCGATATTGAATGACATCAGCGATAAGCACAAAGACAAGTTGGTTGTTATTGGTATATCGGATGAAAGTGAGGAAAAAATAGAGGCAATGCAAGGCGTGAAAGGCAAATACTATGAAGCAATTGATTCGAAAAAAACAATGTCCAAAGAGTTGGAAGTGAAAGGAATTCCGCACGTAATATTGATTGACCCTAATGGTATAGTAAGATGGGAAGGATTTCCATTGTTGTCCGGACACGAACTGACGGACGGCGTTGTTACAAGTTTGATTAATAAGTATCAATGATTTTACTTATTTGAATAAATGAGATTCTAAAAAAATAATTATGAAACTGATACGATACGGTCATATTGGAAAAGAAAAAACGGGTGTTATAATCGGAGACAAACGTTATAGTACAGTAGCATTTGGCGAAGACTATAACGAACAGTTTTTTGAAACGGACGGACTGAAACGTTTGGAAGAGTTTGTAAAGGCTAACAAGGATTCCTTGCTGGAAATTCCCGAAACAGAGAGGCTTGGCAGCCCGATTGCACGTCCGTCCAAAATCATTTGTATTGGACTGAACTATATTTTGCATGCAAAAGAAACCAATGCTCCCATACCGGACGAACCGATTATTTTTTTCAAATCCACGACTGCATTAGTTGGACCCAACGATGATGTCGTTATTCCTAAAAATTCAAAAAAGACAGATTGGGAAGTGGAGCTGGTGGTCGTTATCGGTAAAAAAGCTTCTTATATTGAAGAAAAAGATGCATTGGACTATGTCGCAGGTTATGCGCTGCACAACGACTATAGTGAACGCGAATTTCAGATTGAACGTGGCGGTCAATGGGTGAAAGGTAAGAGTTGCGATACATTCGCGCCACTCGGTCCGTTC
>JAATFC010000162.1 GCA_015655435.1 Chitinophagales bacterium
TAGTTATAAGTGATGAGTTATAAGTGATGAGTTATAAGTTATAAGTGAAATTTGAGAAGTAAAATATGGGCAATCAACTATTCATTGTTTACTTCATTCCCGGTATGAGTTTCGTTGCTTTACTCAGTAGGGTATCTCTTCCGCCGCCACCAGGTTGAACGATATAAGCAGCTACACTGGGGACGGTCGTATATCCGATAATGGAAATCACTAAAAAGATCATATAGGCTACCATGCTTACCTGACCATCGGTCATCATCAGCTCCAATACTTTTGCCGAGATCGCGCCAAAAATATTGGCTACAGGTAGCCACATATATACATGGATGTACCGGGCGAACCAATGTTCCAATGTGTGATGCAGCCCACCAAAAACACTGATACCTAAAACTATGGGACCAATTATCGCCAATACCAACAAATAGAAAGTCCGTATCGTGTCAATCGCCAGTCCGGCAGCCATATACACGATCTGCAATAGTTCATTAATGGCTTCTTTGATTTTGTTTTTCCAGTCAAAAAACTGGGAAATACTCCCCAGAAATCCGGAGCTTTCCCCGTTGTCCTCCGGTTGTTCATACTGGTTGTAAGAATCTGTATTACCTGTACCTGCGGTGGCCGTTTCGGGTTGGCTCATGATGTCGTCTTCTTGTTTTTGCATGAAGTATTCGATAGCCTTATGACTGTCTTTAGCCATGGCAGCGGTCGCATCGGTAATGGGTTTCAACACGCCGTTCATCCCGTAGATAAGGGTGGGGAATAAAATAATGGCCAGTCCGATGGCAAAGGGGCGCATCAGCGGATAAAAATCGATGGGTTCTGCCCGGGCAATATGTCCCCATACTTTCATTGCTATGAAAAAGAGTGCCCCCAATCCAGCAATGGCTCTACCTATCGAAATCATATTGCTGCATAGTGGCATCATTTCGTCGAAGAGATGGGACAATGTCTGGTGCAGACTATATATACTATCTCCGGTATCTTGTGCGCAGGCAAAGGTTGGGATCAATAAGATTGATCCCAATCCCAACAGTGATTTTCTTGTAAGATTTCGTTGCATAAATAAAATTTTAATGATCTCCGGTAATGGTTTTTAAAGTATTATGGTCGGATTGTAAAGACTGCCGCTGTGTTATAATAGCGCTAGTTCGTCGGTTGAAACTGCGTAGTGCACTGAGTTTGGACTGCATATCATTATAAATGCGGTCGATTTCGGTGAGCCGTTCGTCATCGCTCATCCTAGTCTGGCCCGCTGTCAGCACCATAACTAAAGCATCTAAATTGGATACACTGCCGTCCACGATTTTAGTATACACCCCAGAGATATAGTCGAGTTCCTTTGTTTTGAAAAAGCTGCTGGACTTGAAACCACTCCAAGCGGATTTATATTCAGACAGGATCTTGACTTCGTCAGAAATAATATCTGCCACATGTACATAGTTTTTGATATTTGGACTGACGGCCAACAATCCATCCAAAAAGACCTGATGCAGACTATAATTGCCAGAGGTAACGGCTTTGAGCTTGTTATAACCATTTTCCAAAGTTGTGTAGGCGTTATACATGTTTTGCAAGGTTTGCTTCATCTGGGACAGTTTCTCGATGTCCAATGTTAGCATCTCTAGTTCCTGGGCTTGAGCATTACTTTTATTTGGTAAAGACAAAACAATTGTTCCGATGAAAAGAATAAATAAATATTTCATACTTTTTGAATTATGAATTATGAAATAAGAATTATGAGATAAGAGCCATTTCTCATTTTTTACGGTATCCCGTACAGTTGACGAAGTTGGGAGATATTGTTTTTCTGCTGTTTGCGCCCCTGAATGATGGTATTTATACGTTTTTCGAAATTAGAAAGTGAACAATATTTCCCTACAACCCTTTTGTATATAGTATCTATTCTTTTAGTGCGTTCGTCATCCGTTAATTGATATTTGTCGTCTGTGAGTAGATTATTGAGATCCTCTATATCTTTTGTCGAAACTGACATTAAGTTCTTTACAGTCGTCGATATTGCTGTTTTCTCGGAAGCCTTCAATAAATCGGTATAGAATAGCGTATTTGTAATTGCTGTTCGTAATATTCCCATTTGGGCATAGAGATCCACAGTCTGCCCAACTAGAGGATATTTTTTTACATTGGGATTGACCTGTAACAAGGAACTGTAATACAGACTATGCAAATCGAATTCACCATTTTTAAATGTATGAGTCAAATCCAATCCATCATGGGCAATAGTGAGTCCTTTGTCCAGATAATCACTATAGGTTTTTAATAAGCTAATTTGTTCGATATTATTGGCGATCATTTTGCCATCTTGATTGCCAAAAAGTTGGGCATGAATATTTTTTGATAAAAAACATAATGCTAAAAGGAATAAAACTATAGGTTTCATAACTGGAGATTTTTTTTAATAAATGAGTGTTTAGATAAAGAGCCTGCGAGTTTATAATCCGTAATAGGATTGTATTGCTTTTACTTCTTGCTCTGAAGTTGACCGATTCAAGCTGACCAATGAGTTTTGTCGGTTGAACTGCAACAGTGTAATCCTGTTGTTTTCCATATCCGTTGCCAGCATTTCAATAAGTTCCAAACGCTTACCATCACTCATCTGCGTGTAATAAGAACTAATGATAGAAGTGAGCGCTGACAGGTCTTTGACACTTTTATCCAGTATACCTGAATAGACTTTGTACATATAAGTAATTTCCTTTGGGGTAAAATGAGCATCTTTTTTAAACAAGTTGTAGGCCGTTGTATAGTCCGTAACCATCTGGGTCTGCATCTTTAGGATGTTTTCCACTTTTTGGTAACTACTGATTACAGACTTTACTTGCTGCAATTCCTGATAGTAGCCACTAAATAGTGATTGTTCTTTCTGCGCAAATGCAGTGATATCGTCCAGTTTAAGTTTACTCATCGCGTTTTCCACCACTTTTTGCGCATTTTGTAGTACAATAGTCTGGTTTTGCATTTTCTGTATGCCTATATCAATGGCTTTTATCGCGGCTTTTATCGCATCACTGAATAAGGAACCAAATAATGCGTGGCTTTGCGTTGTGGGAGCAATGGATAGCCCAATCGTTAATCCTACGGAAAGTAGAATAATCCCAATTTTGGTTTTCATAAAAAGTATTTTAAAAATTAGATAATGGGTTTATAAAATCGATTCGGCTTATTTAATCTTGATGTGAATGTGAATTATCCGCCCTGATAGGCGATTGGGTCAGCGCTTTGATTCCTGCTTCCATTGAACCATACTTTCTAGCATATTCCAATACTTGCACCCGCTCCTTGCCTTCAGTCGTATAGGCGAGGTATTCCTCGGGACTGAGTTCGTTTTTGTAGACTTTCATGGATTGTCCACCTAGGTCAATAAATATCTCCCGGTTTTCTTTGTTGACAGAAAGTAAAAGTGCTTTTCCTTTTTCCGATAATCCCAGTACCGATTGTAGTTTTTCGAACTTGTTCTGGTACTTGCGCATATCCATCAGTATTTTGATATCTGCATTATTGATGATGGCTTCCTTGATGACCGGGCTGTCTACCAGATCATCTAGTTCCTGGGTGATAACAATGGGTATGCCGTTGAACTTTCGGATGGTCTTGAAAGCGTATTTCAGGAAAGCTGCCATGCCAGCTTTGGCAATGGCCGCCCACGCTTCGTCGACACATAAAACCTTTCGCTGTCCTTCCAGTTTACGCATCTTAGAGATAAAAAGTTCCATCACCACCATAGTCACCACCGGGAACAAAATCGGATGATCTTTTATGGCATCTAGCTCTATGACTATAAAGCGGTTGCCCATTAAATCCAGGTTTTACTTCGCATTAAGTAAAAAATCGAACTCACCACCTTTATAGTACGGTCTGAGCACATAAAGAAAGTTATGGACATCAAAATACCGCTGCTGGACGCCTTGTTTTGCCAATAGTGTTAAATAATCCGATTGCAGATATTCGTAGAAACTATTAAAGCAAGGAAATACCTGAGGATTGTTTGCCAAATGTGCATAGTAACCCGCAACGGCACCCGACAGTGCCACATATTCACTTCTTGTAAAATCTTCATTCTCTTGTTTCCAAAGGGCTGCAAGCAAGGATTTGAGACTTTCCTTTTTCTCGGTGTCCAATAGCTTTCCATTGGGTAAATAAAAAGGATTGAACTTAATGGGGTTGTTTTCCTCATAGGTAAAGTAATAGCCCTTACTGAGTTCACACTGTGCCTTGTAGCTTCCTCCGATATCCACCACTACGATATGTCCGCCCTGTATAAATTGGGAACGCAGGATATGGTTGACCGTCATGGATTTTCCCCCGCCGCTACTCCCACAGACTAAAGTTCCCATATTGGAAGTAAGTCCTGTCTTTCTGGGTTTATCATACATATCCACCCAAAGTGGGATGCCGTTACGGTCACAGAACCTAGTTCCCGTGTCAAGTGTATCACTACGATATGCCGTTTCTTGATTAAGTAAACATACCGCTTGTGGGATAAAGGTGTCAAAGAGCTCATTTGGGGGAATCTCACTTTCATTTCCGGGTAGTGCGGCCCAATACAGTTGGGCGGCACTTAAATCCTCCCTTCGGGGGCGGAACCCCGCCTGAGAAATAGCGGCAGCCACTTTTGTATCCAGTTCTTCCAAATTCAAATCCTTGCCATCTGTCCACGCATGGATATGAAAATGGGCTTTGATAGGAGTCAAACCTTTGGAAATCGATTCATTCATGAAATCTGTAATCGCTTCTGCACTAAGTGCATTTTCCCTTCCGGAAAGTGATAAGGATTGCATCCTACGCCTTTTCTGATCCAATGTCTTCAGCATTTGCGCTCCATCCCCAATCACGATAAACTGTTCGTAACTGTGGTCACAGTCCAGGAGTATCCCCAAGGATGCCACATAGCCAGTGGGAAGTATGGTTTTGTCCGTACTGTATTTATCGTATCTCTTAAAAGACGACACACTAGATGGAAGATCTTCGCTGTCCGACAGACTATAAGTGACGACTTTTTGAGCACCGATTTTAAAATCAGGTTTAAACTGTATATCAGTGAGTATAGGTGATGCACCTATAGGAAATAAATTCAGATGGCTGTCCAAGAGCCCGTTTTTATCTTTAGTACCAAGAATTTCTTCTTCGGTAAGTCTGATGCTTTTAATCAAACCACCTTCTGATAACACTCTTTCAAAACGGGCTACCTGACTTATAAAATCTGTTAAAAAGCGACTATCTAATACAGCAGGTTCTATAAAATGTTTGCGTAAAAGATTGCTGGACACGGAACCCGATGGTTTTCTTGCAGGGCTGAGTTTCGTCAGCATCAAAAAGCTGCGGTGGTGGAGCTTTGTTCTTCCCTTAAAATGACGGTTGGTACTCACCGACAGAAAATCCTGTTCTCCGGAAACTTTTGCCACCGTATCTTTTGTAAATACATCCTTTTTATGCATCACAAAGCCTTGTGGCAATAAACCCATAGCTTTTACCCAAACGTCGTGCAACTGCTCATATTCTTCTGTAGAACTAGTAAATAGTTCTGGGAGTGTGAGTTCTAAACAAAGAGTGATGTCTCCTTGTTTAGACAACAAACAGCCTTGCTCCATTTTGTAAAGTGGGAACATCTCTTTCAGATCTCTGCGCTCATCTTTGGGCGTTTTGAGTTCCAACAAAATGGCAGACATGAGAATGATAATGAATAATAGAAAAATAACGAACATGACGGGTTCTTTATAGTTGATTAGAAAAGAAAACTTTTAATTAAAGGATCAACAAATCAGTGCTGTCGGAAATTCGAACTATTGATTATGGCATTCAGCTTTAGACGTTTCGCTTTAAGCATTACGCATTTAGCATTTCTTTAAGCGTTCTTGTCTTGAGTGCCTTGGGTAGTGCCTTATATCCAGCTTGTTTGGCCAACCCATTAGCTCCATACTTTTTTGAATATTTACTGACTAAGGATAATAATAGTGTAGCTAAGCCCCCAACTACAGGAAGTATCAAATAAAGGGTTATGCCAATCAGATAAAGCATCACAAATAAGAAGAGCAGCGCAAGAAGTCCAATAACCATATAAATAAGATACTGCGCGCGAATACCTTTGAATTCTAATGGACGATTTACGCCTTTGTTGATACTATATTCCATCGTATTGAATTATAAAAAGATCCATAATTGATTTTAGATTAAAGAGCACGGCTTATAGTTATGCATTACTTTAGCATTGAGCCTTGTGTTATCGCTTTTAGCACTAATGAATAATCGTTGGTGCATGAAAGTATTCCTGTATCGTTTTGAGTAGTACATATTTGAATGCGGTATCTGTTTCACTTTGTTCGCCAAACTCAAAATCGTCAAATATCTGTATGAGGAGTGCTTCCAAATTGGCTATTTCGTATACCAATATGCCTTGCTGTTTCCATCGTTCATATTTGGAAGGAAATTGTATTTCCAGAAAATCGGAAAGAAATAGAAATCTCGAAGGTTTAAGATCCCTGGTCAGAAAACCCATGCACTGCTCTTCTATAAAACAAGGAGCGGTTTCTTCTTCTATGAGTTTATCTAACAGTGGATAAGCGGTCTGTACTTTTTGTTCCAGGTATTCGGTTACTTTACCGCTGCCTTGTAAGGCTAACAATAGATCGGGATTATTTTGTAGCATATAGCTGTGTAATTGGTGGATGAGTATTTGTTCCATTTCAATGATGAATTTTGCGTTATAAAATAGGAATGGGGAAATGTGGAATCAGGGTAACTATTTACGCTTAGTTATTCACGTAACTATACGCCAAAGAAACTTTGTAAGACCGTAGCAACTACTACTAAGAATATACAGCTTCCAAACCAGGCAGCGGCCACTTTGTTAGTATCCTGGTCTCCAGAGTTCCATTTGTTAAACACTTTAATGGCTCCAACGATACCGACAACAGCACCAATGGCATACATCAGTTTCGTAGCTACAGAGAAGTAGCTTTTCACTTTGTTAGTGGCTTCTTCAATACCTGCGGCGCCGTCACCCGTCTGTGCTATTACTGTTACCGCTATAGTGGTCAGTATCAATGTGGCAGCGATATATTTTGCCGTCTTGGACAATTTTATTGTTTTCATAAAAAAA
>JAATFC010000132.1 GCA_015655435.1 Chitinophagales bacterium
AAGACACCTCCCTTTCACGGAGGAATCACGGGTTCGATTCCCGTACGCTCTACAAAGGAAAGGTTTAAAAGTTGCAAAGGCGCTGAGTATCAACTCAACGCCTTTTGTGCTTTTGGCCTCATCCCCGACCCTTCTCCTATAAGAGAAGGGAGATTCGAAACTCAATTTTGTTTTAGTTCTTTATCTTAGATATAGGGTAAATGCTCTTCTCCTGCGGGAGAAAGACTAGGGATGAGGTTCTCTTAATATCCCGCAACACTATCATCGCCTCGAGGGTCGGATGCGGACAATAATTTTCCGTTTTTAAATTCCACGATTTCCGTCCTGCCGATTCCTCCTCGTTCCTGAATAGTATATCCCATTTTTCTCAAACTGTCTAATATACGAGTATCAAATCCTTTTTCTACATATAAGATATCCGGCGACCATTGGAGGTGAAATTTGGGTTCTGCAATGGCTTTTTCAATACTCATTTTATAGTCAATGACGTTGACGATACTTTGAATCACCGAAGTCGGGATCGTCGTTCCGCCTGGCGTTCCCACTACCAAAAAAGGATTTCCGTTTTTCAATACCAGTGTTGGACTCATTGCGCTCAACATGCGTTTATTGGGCGCAATAGCATTGGCTTCTCCGCCAATAGCGCCATACATATTGGGCACGCCAGGCTTGACACTGAAATCGTCCATTTCGTCATTCAAAATAAACCCTGCATGACCAGCGACGGTTTTGCTTCCGAAATGATTGTTGAGCGTAGTCGTTATTGCTACCATATTGCCTTGTTTGTCTGCAATGCTGATATGCGTTGTTTGTTCACTTACGGGAATATTTCCTGCGTCAATCAGCTTGGATGGCGTCGCAGAATCGGGATTGAAATCACTCATTCGCTGCATCAAGTATTTAGTACTAATCAAAGCTGAATCAGGCACTTTCCAAAAATCAGGGTCTCCCATAAATTTTGCCCTATCGGCAAATGAACGTCTTTCCGCTTCTGCAATCAGATGAATAGACAATGTGGAATGAAAACCCATATCCGCTACGGGAAACGGCTCTATCATACGCAATACCTGCGCCAATATCAACCCTCCGCTACTTGGCGGCGGCGTACTGATGACTTCATATCCACGGTATTGGAAACTCAGTGGAATACGTTCTTTTGCCTCATAGTTTTTAAGATCATCCAATGTGATGATACCGCCGCCACGTTTCATTTCTTCGAGAATATAGTTGGCAGTTTTCCCTTCGTAAAATCCTTTTGCGCCATCCTTTTGGATGCGTTTCAATGTTTCTGCAAGCTCGGGCTGTACCAATGTATCTCCCGCATGCCAAATCCCGGTATCTTTTACGAAAGCTATTTTTTTAAGTGTATTGTATTTGATGAAATTTGCACGGTCTGAGTTAAGACCATTTGCTTCTTTTTCCGAAAGGACAAATCCTTTTTCCGCCAATATAATTGCGGGTTCTATCAACTCTTTGAATGATAATTTTGCATAAGGAAGTGTTTTGAACAATCCTGCAACAGTTCCCGGGACGCCCGCCGACAGATGACCGTTTTGGGATTTTTCCAATACAGCATTCCCGTCTTTGTCCAGATACATATCACGGCTCGCATGTGATGGTGCTTTTTCACGAAAATCCAGCATGATGTTGCTACTGGACGATGCGATGCGCGCAGTCATAAAACCACCTCCTCCAATATTGCCCGCTCCCGGATACACCACTGCCAATGCCAACTGTGTCGCAATCGCAGCGTCAAAAGCGTTGCCGCCTCTCTTCATCACCGCAACTCCGACTTGCGATGCCAAAGGATGTGCACAAGCCACCGTACCGTTTTCGTACGTACCAGTTCGTGTTATTTCGTAATGGTAAGGGTCGACCTCCAAGCCTGCGCCGACTATTGGATTTTGCGCATATATATTATTCGCATAATATAATCCAATACTAAAAAGAATGAGGAATTTTGTCTTCATAATGCAATTTTTGTTTAAACTTTGCTTTGCAATACGCCAAATTAAGAATAATAACTTTTTGCATACAATCTAAATTGTATTTTAGCTGAAAAATAGAAAGGAAAGAAAGATTTTTATGGAAAATAATCATTTAGACCAAGGGTACGTAAAAACAACCGTACGTGCCAATGTAGCTTATATTGAGTTCTATCACCCCAAGGGAAACTCTTTACCCGGTTCACTTTTACAAAGTTTGGCCAATTCGATTCAAACCGCCGGAAATGCGGACGATGTCAAAGTAATATTGTTACGCTCCATCGAGCATGATGTTTTTTGCTCGGGTACGTTATTGGAAGAATTGATTCCGATGAAAACCGCGGATGACGGTTACAAATTCTTTATCGGATTTGCACAGGTCATCAACGCCATGCGCAAGTGCCCGAAATTTATAGTAGTCGGTGTTCATGGCAAATGTATTGGCGGCGGCGTCGGACTTGTTGCCGCAGCGGACTATGCGATTGCCATGGAAGGTGCGGAAATCAGGTTGAGTGAGTTGTGTATTGGATTTGGACCATTCACTATAGGACCCGCGATTCAGCGCAAAATGGGACTTTCCGCATTCAGCCAATTGGCTATCGACGCGCATCTTTGGAGAAGTGCGGACTGGGCGCGCCGTAAAGGCTTGTACGCTGAACTGCACCCCAACAAAAGAAGCATGGAAGATTCAATTGCACGCTTGACTACATCGTTGGCACAAGTCGATTCCAAAGTTTCTGCCGAATTGAAAAAAGACCTCTGGGCTGGGACGGAAAACTGGGACGAACTATTGGCGGAAAAAGCAAAGATCAGCGCACGGTTAGTTGTAATGGATCAAGCGAGAGACTATTTGGACAAAATGAAAAAAACGGTCTTATTTTAAGGACTTATATTATCGTTAATCAGTCTTTTGCGAGTCGACTTGTCTGGATTGCAAAAGACTGATTTTGTATTTATAGTTACCACTATCAAAAATGAAAAAGTTTTTAGTTATACAGACGGCCTTTATCGGCGACGTTATATTGGCGACCGCGCTGATAGAAAAACTGCATAACTATTTTCCTGATGCTCGGATAGATTTTCTTTTACGTAAAGGGAATGAAGGCTTATTAAGTAATCATCCTTTTTTGCATAGTGTGCTAGTCTGGAACAAAAAGAAAAATAAATACAAAAACCTTTTTGATCTTCTGAAACAGATAAGAGAAACTAAATATGACGTCGTTGTAAACGTACAAAGATTTGCAGCGACTGGTTTGCTTACAGCATTTTCAAAAGCTAGGACGACTATTGGATTTGACAAAAACCCTTGGAGTTTTGCCTTTTCAAAAAAAATAAAACACGTTGTAAGCAGCGACCAATATCCTATACACGAAATTACCAGAAACCAGGAATTGATTGCAGCATTTACCGATAATATTCCGGCAAAACCGCGACTATATCCAACACAGGAAGATTTTGAAAAAGTAGTGGGCTATAAAAAGTCTAGCTATCTCTGCATCGCCCCCGCCTCGGTTTGGTTTACAAAACAATTTCCCAAAGAGAAATGGGTGGAGTTTATCAATACGCTTTCCAATACAACTATTTACCTATTGGGAGGAAAGGACGACAGTATACTTTGTTCTGAAATAATTGAAGGAAGTGGCAATCGCAACACTATAAAAAATCTAGCAGGCGAATTGAGTTTCTTACAATCTGCGGCATTGCAAAAAGATGCAACGATGAACTATGTAAACGACTCCGCGCCCATGCACATTGCCTCTTCCATGAATGCTCCGACAACGGCAATATACTGTAGTACGATTCCTGCATTTGGATTTGGACCTTTATCTGACACAAACTATATAGTCGAAACCAGGGAAAAACTGAACTGCAAGCCTTGTGGACTACATGGCTTCAAAACCTGTCCACAGATACATTTCAAATGCGCATTGACGATTGACAAAGACCAGTTGCTAACTATCAATCTACCCTACCATGAAAATTAGTGGATTTACATACGTCCGAAATGGTTTTGACTATTGCGTTCCTTTTATAGAATCCATCCAATCAATACTTCCTATTTGTGACGAATTTATAGCAGTAGTAGGGGACTCTACTGACGGAACAAGAGAAGCTATACTCGCACTCAATAGCGACAAAATAAAAATAATCGATACCGTATGGGACATGAACCTAAGAAAAGGCGGTAAAATATTTGCGCAACAAACCAATATCGGGCTGGACAATATTACAGGCGATTGGGCATTTCACATACAGGCGGATGAGGTAATGCATGAAGATAGTTTACCAATAATAGTAGACTATATCAAACGCTATCAGAACGATAATTCGGTAGATGGCTTCTTATTTCCTTTCATTCACTTTTGGGGAGACTATAAACACATTCGAAATTCCAGACGTGTACATCGTAATGAAATTAGGCTATTCCGCAACAATAAAAAAATCGTTCGCTCCTACAGAGACTCGCAAGGATTTCGGATTTATAGTTCAAAAGAAAGTTACGAAAACGGTACGGAGATAGGGAAAAAACTAAAAGTAGTTAAGATTCCCGAAGCTGTAGTTTTCCACTATAACAACGTTCGAGACCCACATGGTTTTTTTGTAAAAGCGAACAGATTTTCCTATTTCTACAACACAGAGATTGCCAATATCGATGTCAAAAACGTGCAACAAAATCTAGACCTTAACAGTGTGGATCGCGTAACCACATATAACGAAAGCCATCCAGCCGTCATGAAAGACCGTATTGAAAATTATCATTACGAATTTAATCACGACAAATCAAAGGCTTCTATAAAATGGAAAGACAAAATGATTCAGCCCATAGAAGACCTTATTGGCTATCGATTCGGAGAATACAAAAATTATATTTTACTAAAGAAGCATTAATCCTTCAACAATGATAAAACCAAGTGGAGTATTAATATGCCAAGACGACGCTATCGGAGACGTAATCCTTTCCCTTCCGTTGTGTGCACTAATCAAAAAGCATTATCCCAATACAAATGTGTTCTTTTTAGGAAAACCATACACGCAGCCTATCATCGAGCTCAGTCCCGATATTGATAGATATATTAATATAGAAGAACTAGAGAAATTATCAGAAAAAGAACTAGTGTCTTTTTTCCGGGAATTAAAAGTTGATACCGCATTTTTATTACGCAACAGCCGTCCGATAACTTATCTTATAAAACGTGCAAAAATCAAATATAGAATCGGAACTTTTCACTACCTCCCGCACGTTCTGAATTGCAATAGGTGGGTGTCGTTTAGCAGGGGCAAAATCAATATGCATCAAGCATTTTCAAGAATTAAATACCTGAAAAAAATCGGTATTGACGAAATGCCAAGCAAGGATGAATTTATCGCCTTATACGACAACCTTCGAATACCTAGTCTGGACAAAAAAATTCAGGACATTCTTTCCCATGACAAGTTCAATCTAATCATTCATCCCACCACTTCTGGCAATTCTCCGACGTTAAAACCTGATGTATTTACTGATTTGATTAAACAACTAGGAACTGAGAAATATAAGTTTTTCATAACCGGTAGCCCATCGGAATATGAACAGATACGGCAATGGAATATGGAAGGCGACAACATTGTGAATATATCCGGACAACTGTCCCTTTCACAGCTTATAGCTTTTATCAATGCGGCTGATGGACTTGTCGCTGGAGCAACGGGGCCTCTTCACATTAGTGCAATACTGGGAAAATATACACTTGGTTTTTATCCTGCATTGCCACTCAATAAGGATGCAAGCAAATGGGCTCCGGTTGGAAGAAAGGCCCAAGCATTACAAAGTGATGGAGAAAGTGTGGATTCTATAACTACAAAGGATATTTTACCTATTGTACGCTCTTGGGTAGACGACAAGAAGAATTAAGTCGACTAGGAAGGTCATCGTTTGAAAATAGCGATGATTTGCTTATAGTAATTTTTGATTATTGTGGAATTACTTAATGAGTAAGAATCATTCATTACACCTTCAAATGGAGTGCCTCTTTTCAATATGATTTTGGAGAAAGTGCTGGAGGTCATTCCCCATTTGGAAATGAAAGTATGGTATCCTCTATTCCTTTTGACTCTCTTGACAGAAAGTGAGCCAAAATGATATACCCGAGACGCAGCAATGCCTTTAAAATAACGCACTCCGGCTTGCCACAATTTCATTGAGAAATCAGGGTCAGAATACATACCAGGACTGAATTCTATACTATATCCACCCACTAGAGCCCAAATATCTTTATGTACTATATTGGGCGGCCATGTCGCCCCATTCCAATCTTGCATAGGAGCATCGGCATAACTTTTCAGAAGTCTTTTTTCCTCAAAAGATTCAATATTATTTCCAAAATTTCCTTCGATGGAGCAGACACTTTGCGGAACTCTTTCAATAGCAGTTCCCGAAATGAAAAAATACTTGTGACCAATGGATAATATGTCATCAAAAAGATATTGATCCCATTTAGGGCAGGCATACATATCATCGTTCATATAGGCAATATAGTCCGTGCTGGCAAGGCCAGACAATATATTCAACGCATAACAAACCCCAACATTCTCATCGCATAACACATACGAAATATCTACTTGAAGCGCCAACCATTCACGCGTACCGTCATTTCCTTCATTAACGAAAACGAGTATTTGATGCTCGAATACCGAATTTTTCCGGAGGCTTTCTATACACAATTTCAAATAGGGGAGATTGTTCCACGACGGAACCAAAATAGAAAATTTCGCATTCGCATTGAATGCGCTGTCATTAACGGAGTATATCGGAAATTCCTTCATTTGCATCAATATCCAAAACAAAAAACTAAAATAGGTTTTTTATGTGATTAAGCACTTATTTTGCAATTATTGTTTACTTGTGTCTACATTCAATATGTTATTGACCCAAGAAGATATACTATATTTTTTTCTAATATTATCAGCAACAGGGATATAAGGCTTTTCTAGAAAAGAACTAAGTCTATCCATATTATTGCTGTGCACTACAAAAATATTGTCTTCTACATAAAAATCATACTCTTTTATAGAACTATTCGTTGTTATTAGTTTCTTAGACATTCCAAGTGCCTCAAAAGCTCGAAAGGATAATCCGTTGTGTCCTTCTACCGTTATGTCAACAAATACATCATAGCCGCTCGCTAATTCTAAATAGTCAGCATATTGAATAGGTTCATCTAGTCGTTGGATTCCTAATGCAATAATATCAGAAGGAATAGACATCTTTGAGTATAATAGGATATCACAATCAACTTGGCACTCATTTAGGTAATTTTTAATTCTTTTTAAATCTTCCCGTCTACTTTTATAGTACCCCCCGAAAAAAAGTATCTTAGTTTTTTTAAAACCATTGTTGTTAGGTACGCCTTCCTTTATATAAAAATTGGTTATGGGGATGTAATTACAATTACAATCAATGTCGTCCTTATCAAAAATACAAAAGCGATCAAAATAGGGAATGTAATTCATAATTACAGGATATTTCGAAAGGCCATCCCATTGATAGGCCACAAACATCTCTGTTTTGCTACGAATGATTTTTATTAAGTATTCAGGATAAATATCAGCCCGGATTAATAGAGCATAATCAAAGCGTGGTATTGAATTTATTTTACCTTCCATCAGTTTCCGAGAAGGAAGAAAT
>JAATFC010000357.1 GCA_015655435.1 Chitinophagales bacterium
ACTGAAAGTTAAATACCTTGTGCATACAAATAAAGGAAATTTTCCATGAAAAAAATCATATTGATTACGGGTGCAACGTCCGGTTTCGGAAAAGCCAGTGCCGAAAAATTTGCCTCGGAAGGGTGGAACCTGATTATTACGGGAAGGAGAGAAGAACGGTTGACAGATCTGGCTAAAAAGTTGACAAAAAAATATGCAGTCGAAATATTGCCGTTGGTTTTCGACGTTCGTGATCGAGACGCAACGATAACACTATTGTCCAAATTACCGGCAAAATGGACAAAAATTGATGTTTTACTCAACAATGCAGGTCTCGCTTTGGGTACTGAACCTTTTGAAAGTGCCGATATTGACAATTGGGACACGATGATTAACACCAATATAAAAGGAACGCTTTACGTAAGTAAAGCAGTCATTCCTTTTTTCATCAAAAACAAGAAAGGTCATATCATCAATATCACGTCCACCGCAGCCAAAAATGTCTACCCAGGCGGAAATGTCTATTGTGCAAGCAAACAAGCACTAGATGCAATCACGCAGGCACAGCGTATAGATCTGCTTCAATACGGAATCAAAGTAACGTCAATAGCTCCGGGAGCAGCGGAAACGGAGTTTTCGGATATTCGTTTCAAAGGAGACAAAAAGAAAGCAGATGCCGTGTACAAAGGTTATCAACCTTTGAGTGCCGAGGATGTTGCTAATACGATTTTCTATTGTGCGACCTTACCCAAACATGTTTGCATCAATGATTTGGTCATTACCTGTACCGCTCAAGCAAATTCTTTGTTTATCAATAAGAAGTGAGAAATTGGTAGATTAATTACAAAAGGGACATACTAGATTACTAGATGTCCCTTTCCGTAGCTTTAGGGCATAATGCTTATTTATCAATTTGAATAAACGCGGACGTAATCTACCTCGTAGGTAGCTTTGGTAAGGTTTGCGTCAACAGCGCCGCCAAGATTTCCACCCATTGCAAGATTGAGGATGATAAAGAAGTTGCTGTTAAATGGCAGTGAGGATGTATTGTTTAGGGAATGGATTAATTTGTTGTCAACATAAATACTAAGAGCGCTCGGCGTCCAGTCCGCAGAATAGATATGAAAGTCCGTCTCTGCATTTTGTATCATCAATGTTGCACCGTCGGCAGTGCTTCCGGAATGACCCGGATAGTGGAACGTTCCCCATGCTTTGTTGGGTTCTTTTCCAATATATTCCATGATGTCGACCTCTCCGCAGGCTGGCCAGCCTACACTGGTAATATTGGAACCCAGCATCCAAGCAGCGGACCAAGTGCCTGCACCGCCAGGTACTTTGGCTCTTACATCTATGTGACCATATTTAAAGTCGAATAGACCTTGGGTTTTGAGTCTTGCGGAGGTGAACGTGCTACCATTGTAGCTTTCCCGTATGGCATTTATTTTAAGAACGCCATTTTCCACGGAAGCGTTTTGTGACCGATTCGTATAGTATTCCAATTCGTTGTTGCCCCAACCTCCATCGCCGGTTCCGATGTCATACGTCCATTTGCTTGGGTCAGGCGTACCTGTATAGTTGAATTCATCACTCCAAAGCAGTTTTTTCTCAACTGTCACGGTTACGGGGAAGTTTTGGCTAATCTTACCACTACTGTTTATTGCAGTTACGTTGATTGTATAACTACCCGAAACGGAATATTGGTATTGGATACTTCCAGTCTGAGCATAAAGCGTATCTCCGTTTCCGAAATCAAATTCGTAAGTGGAGGCATTCGCCGCGGAGGCAGTAAGAGAAAGAGATGCACTGTTGGTCGTGCTTTGTGTAACATTCACACTTAGACTTTGCGGAGCAGACCCTAAGCCGTCATTTTCGTTTTTGGTACATCCGAATAATGTACTGAAAAACGGTAATAAGAAGTATAGCAACATTTTTTTCATAATTTATTATTTATCAAATTCAATATTGGATGGACAAAGGAGGTTACAATGCCTTGAATTTCTGATACCAAGCATTGCCGTCTGAACCTACATTTCGGATGAATAAGCTAGTCTCCGTAATCGATATAATTTCGTACGTGTTTCCTCCTGTTCCAAAGTCTACAATACCATTGCCCGGCACTTTGAATTGTACTTGTGTGCTTTGGTCTGCGGTTGAGCCCGAGGTTGCATTCATAAATGCCAATAATTGCGTATCGCCGGTTTTTACCGGATAGCAACCATCTGCTCCGCTGAATCCATAATAAGCAGTTCCCGCTGCAGTTAGAAAGGACGTACCCTTATTGTCAATAGTCATCGTGATATTATTACCGCTTTTGGTAAATGTGATAATATCGTCATAAGCGCAGGATTCTTTTTCATTGGGTGCTGCAGTGTACCAGTCCGGATAAAATGTTCCAATAGGACCAACCCCGAAGTGACCGGCTGCGTCATGGTCAATGCCCCATTTTTTACTAGAACCTCCCGTTAGGTCTGTCATGATATATTCCGGAAGGTCAAAGACCACATAAACTGTTATTGTTTTGGTGGTAGTACTCATTATTCCTCCCTTGCCAATAGCGGTTACGGTAACGGAATAGTCGGAAGTACCTACGGTCGTGTATTTATGCAAAGTATCACCCGTGGCTACCATTTCAGGAGTGTTGCCATCGCCATAGTCAACTTTGTATGAAATTGCATTGTCTGCTGTCAGGTGAAACTGCACAGCTCCGCTTCCGTCGCCATTGGGTAGACTGGTACTGATTCCTTGTATCGTAGTATTGATGGTAACATTCGATGGCGTCAGGATGTCACCAAATGAATATTCCTGTTTTTTACAATTGCTTATTAATAAAACGGTTGCAAAAAGGAAAACCAACTGTCTTATTTTAAATATTTTTTGCATGGCAAATCGTTTAATTAATTTGTAAGATTGATGTTGTCAAAATAGAATGTATAGTTGGCTGAGCCATCTCCCATTGTACCATTGTCAAATATGATTGTAACCTTCTGATACTGCTGGCTGGTATTGATGCCGCTGTAGTCGAAACTCAAGACCTCCCAAGCATTGGCTTTAGTGGTAGCGATTTCCTTTTCGTATGAAATAGTGCCGTCCGTTGGATTTTCTACTTTCAACAAAACCTTTGCCCCGACTCTAGGAGACAGTACACTCATTTTGAACGTTTTGCCCTGGCTGAAATCAATTGGGTTGTCCAATGTTAGGTAGCTGCCACCCCATGTCTGTCCTGCTGTCTTGACCATTTTTTCGACCATGCTGCTCGCATCTACAGCATCTGATTTCGGATTGGCGACAACGGATGCTTTTCCGCCATCGAAGTCGGTGAAATTGTATTTAATCAAAGAAGACTCGAAGTTGACTGGTATAGTTAAAGGAACAGAATTGACTAACCTGATATCATCGAAATAGAACGTGAAGTTGGCAGAGCCGTCACCCATTGTGCCGTTGTCAAATATTAGAACGATGTGGTCGTATTGTTGTGACGCGTCTACTGCGGAATAGTCAAATATCAAGTCTTCCCAATTATTGGCAACAGTGGTCGCTACCTCTTTTTCATAACTGATACTGGTATTGGCACTGTTTTCCACTTTCAGCAAAACTTTTGCTCCGACTCGTGGTGACCATACTTTCATACGGAAAACCTTGTTGGTACTGAAGTCAATAGGAGAGCTTAACGTAAGAAAGCTACCACCCCATGGTTGCCCGCCATTCTTGACCATTTTGCCTACTTTGTTGCTTACATCGAAACCTGTTTTGTAAGGATTGTCAACAACTGTGGCACTTCCTCCGTCGAAATTGGCAAAATCGTAACCTACGGTAGTTGATTCGAAATCAATAGGTAGCAACAATGGATTGGTGATGGTGACTGTCTTAGTAAATGTAGTTGTAGCTGCGCCACCACTTACGGCAATTACTTTCAAGGTATAAGTACCTATTGCGGGATAAATATGCGTAATATTCTGCCCTTCCAAAAATATAGTCGGTTCTTCGTTAACCTCATCTCCAAAATAAACCCTGAAGTTGGTTTCGTATGTTGCCGTTGCCGATAGATTGAGCTGAAAATTGTTTAGCGGGTCTATGGTTGTGGTAACTACGAGGTCTTCAGGAGCACGAAAAGTAACGGTCAATTTTTGCGTGAAAGTGGTTGTCTGTCCAAAAAGATTATGGGCAATAAGTTGCACGTCATAATTGCCTTCTGCGTAGACATGATCAATGGTATTGCTTGGAAAAACGTTTCCGGGAGTTGGCGTTTTGTCTCCGAAATTTACTTCATAATAAGACACGCCTTCGCCTGTAGGAATGATTGTAACCTTACCGGTATTGTCTTGTGTAATGTCAAACAGCATCCCTAGTTTGTCCGGAGCTGTGTTGGAATGGGCAAATGAAGTGTCCGTATATTCCTGTTTTTGACAGGAAATCCCAAGCAGGGAAACAACACCTATTGCCAATATATAGTTGAATATTTTCATAAAACTCGATTTTATTTACCAAAAACTTA
>JAATFC010000109.1 GCA_015655435.1 Chitinophagales bacterium
ATGCGGGAACTATCAACCAAAAAGGAAGTTTCACTTATAGTGCAGAAAAAATAGGAAGCGAAACTTTCCTGTCGCAGATTATCAAAACAGTTCGTGATGCACAAGGCAGCAAAGCTCCTATCCAAAATCTTGTCGATAAGATAGCAGGCGTCTTCATTCCTATAGTAATCATATCCGCAACAATAGCATTTTTCTGTTGGATTATATTGGGTAAAGAAATGGGATTTACGCACGGTATTGTTGCGTTTGTGACGGTTTTGATTATCGCATGTCCATGCGCTTTAGGTTTGGCGACACCAACCGCCATCATGGTCGGAATGGGAAAGGGTGCTGAAAATGGCATTTTGATTAAAGACGCAAACGCATTGGACAGAGCACACTTAATCAATGCTATTATATTGGACAACAAAGAGACTATAAAAGATATTTCCGCTATCCATATTGGAGAGATTATAGTAGCCAAGCCTGGAGAAAAAATGGCCGTTGACGGTAGCGTTATCAATGGAGAATCATACGTTGACGAAAGTATGCTAACGGGAGAGCCTATTGCCGTTCACAAAACAGCCAATGCAAAAGTATATGCGGGAACTATCAACCAAAAAGGAAGTTTCACTTATAGTGCAGAAAAAATAGGGGCGAAACTTTCCTGTCGCAGATTATCAAAACGGTTCGTGATGCACAAGGCAGCAAAGCTCCCATCCAAAATCTTGTTGATAAAATAGCTGGCATTTTCGTTCCTGTAGTAATCCTATCGGCAACAATAGCATTTTTCTGTTGGATTATATTGGGCAAAGAAATGGCGTTTACGCACGGTATCATTGCGTTTGTGACGGTTTTGATTATCGCATGTCCATGCGCTTTAGGTTTGGCGACACCAACCGCCATCATGGTCGGAATGGGAAAGGGTGCTGAAAATGGCATTTTGATAAAAGATGCAAATGCATTGGACAGAGCGCACTTAATCAATGCTATTATATTGGACAAAACAGGAACGATTACGGAAGGCAAACCAACCGTACGAATAATCCAATGGCAACAAACTCCGACTCAGGAATTAAAAAATATTTTATACACTATCGAAAAAAAATCCGAACATCCTTTAGCAAATGCAATAACCAATTTTTTAGAAAAAGAAGCACAAACAAATCCCGACATTATCATTGAAAGCATTACAGGTAAAGGAGTTCAGGCTAATTGGGAACAAACAACGTATTATATTGGCAGCAGAAATTTTGCTCAGGATATTTTGGGTAAAATAGTTGACAGCACAGGAACAAATGCAGAAACGGAAGTGTTTTTCTGTAGTACGAAAGAACTGTTAGCGACCATATATATTCATGATAAAATAAAAGCGAATGCACAGCAAATCATTCGTCAATTAAAGGAACTGAATATAGAAACACACTTATTGACTGGAGACGGACAAAAAACCGCGGAATCCGTTGCCAATGCAATAGGCATTCTCAACTATAAAGGCGAAGTCTTACCTAAAGACAAAAACCAATACATAAAATCATTACAAGAACAAGGAAAAATAGTTGGCATGGTTGGCGACGGCATCAATGACAGTGCGGCTCTTGCTCAGTCGGATATTGGCATTGCCATGGTATTGGGAAGCGACATTGCCATTGATTCGGCAGCAGTTACCATTACCAATTCCAATTTAGAAAAATTACCACAGTTAATCCATCTTTCCCGATTGACATCCAGAACGATCAAACAAAATCTTTTCTGGGCTTTTGTTTATAATGTCATAGGTATTCCTTTGGCAGCGGGAATACTGTTTCCTATAAACGGATTTCTGCTAAACCCAATGATAGCGGGAGCTTGCATGGCATTGAGCAGCGTGAGCGTCATCAGCAATAGTTTATTATTAAAATTCAAAAAAATATAGTCATGAAAACCTTACAATTTAAAACAACACTGAAATGTTCCGGTTGTGTCGATGCCATCAAACCTCTTTTCGACAAAGACAGCAATATTAATAGTTGGGATGTCGACTTGCAGACAACACCTAAAATATTGACCGTAAAAGGTGAAAACATTACACCAGAAGAAATTGAAAATCTGTTACAACAATCCGGCTACAAAGGCGAGTTGATTTGATAAATTTCTTGACACTTTAAAACATATTTATATGAAAAAAAATATATTGGCAATCGTTCTGTGTACACTCATCGCAACAATTGGGATGGCTCAAACGAAATCCATCAATACGCTTACACAAGAATATTTTCAGATAAAAACTGCGTTGGCTAATGATGACGCAAATACAGCCAGTAGCTCAGCCGCATTATTTGCAAAGAATGTAACGAATATCTCGATGAAAGATATCTCTCCTAAATTACATCCGACTTTCATGCAATACCAGAAATCCTTGTCCGACAATAGTCAAACTATTGCAAACAGCAAAGACATAAAAGTGCAAAGGAAATCTTTTGTTGAACTTTCGAAAAGCATGATTGCATTGGCTAAAGCAGACAAAATCAGTAACAGCACAATATATGAAGACTATTACCCAATGAAAAAGGCATCTTGGCTGAGTGAGATCAAAGAAATCAGCAATCCGTTCTACGGTTCGTCCATGGCCACATGCGGCAAGGTTACTGCAACTTATTGAAAATTATAGTTGTTCATTTGTTCGCCAAGCGTTTCACCTTTTTTTTCACCACATTATTTTCATGAAAAAATTTCTTTTTCTTTCTTGCTTAATTCTTATAGTGGGCAACATCAACGCGCAACACCACAAGCATACACAAAGTCATACAGACAATAGTGAACGCTTACCTTTTATGGAAAAAAAAGGCAACACGATTGTTTACAATCTTTACGTGGTCGATACTTTGGTAAGTTATGATGGTGGCAAGAAAAGAAAGGCGATGGCTATCAATGGAAGCATACCAGCACCCGTATTGGAATTTACGGAAGGTGATACGGCGGA
>JAATFC010000009.1 GCA_015655435.1 Chitinophagales bacterium
CACGAGCGTGCGATATTTTTTCGTATTGAACCAATATTATTTAAAGTAGGTTTCGTTTATTTATCTAAAAACTGCTGCAAAGTTGTCTGTAACTCTTCTCCACGCAGGTCTTTAGCAACTATTTTCCCTGATGGGTCTATTAAGAAATTCTGTGGGATTGCTTCAATGCTGTACGCTGCGGCTGTCGGAGATTCAAAACCCTTGAGGTCTGATACCTGTGTCCAGGTCATCTGGTCTTTCCCGATAGCATTTTTCCATGCATGTTCTCCTCTTTTCTCATCCAAAGAGATACTTATTATATTAAAATTTTTGTTCTTAAATGCTTCGTAAGCCTTTACCACATTGGGGTTTTCGGCACGACATGGCTGACACCAGCTCGCCCAGAAATCTACCAATACGTATTTGCCACGGAACTGGGACAACGAAATGCTTTTCCCCGTTGTGTCAGGCAATGTAAAGTCCGGTGCTATTTTACCGATGGATGTGCTCAGTTTTTCTTTGATAGTCTTTCCGACAATGAATCCATTAACCGAATTTTTGACATTCGGAGCTAGCTGATTGTACATATTTAAGATTTCTTCATCCGGCGTAAAGCCCCAAAGGACACTCAGGGCATTGAGACTTACAAAACTTTTGGGATGAGTTTTGACAAATGTCTCCCTGTTTTGCTGTTGCACTTTGTTCAGACTGTCAAAAATACCATGGTAATACTTCAACGTGTCGGGAGAAGCATCTATCGCGTTGACGGTAGCATATAGGGAGTTCTGTAGCTTAACAGCTCCACTATTGCTTTTTTTAAGTTCCATGAACTCGTCCTGCGTTTTAGAACCTTGCACATCGGCAGCCTCCAACGCTTCTGCATCTCCTTTAATAGTCATATTGCCTTTGTCTATGTAAAATCTCAAAGGCGTGATGAACTGACCTTTTCCCGTAAAATGGATATTTGCAGGACAAGGATTGTTAATAGTGCCCTTGAAAGAGAAAACACCGTTCTGCGCTACCGTCGAATAATCTTTTTGCTGATTATCGTCGTAATAGGTAAAATATATCTTGGATGGTATCTCTCCTTCCAGTTTTCCTGTGATGGTGAAAGAACCTGCATTTTGGCAGAACGCATTGTCTGAAACAGACAGGAGTGCTAACAAACTCAAAGACCTAGTGATTTTTTTGATATTCATATTTGTGTTTTTATTGTATGGCATTTATTTCTGCAATGGCCGAATTGTAAGCCGCAGTTGATTTGAATACTGCAAACTGGAAGTAGCGTGCATTGACGGGATTTACGAATTTGATGGTATTGATGTCGGGGCTGGCTGAAGAAGTAGAGGCATCCGTCGGTGTTCCGAAATAGAACCCCTGGCTAGTCCAGCTTTTCCCGTCCTGGCTTGTGGAGACACCAACCCAAAGAAAGTCCGCATCAATGTAAACATACTGAGGTGTCAACCGGAATCCTTTTATACTCTGTGGCGTTCCCATATCCAATATCAAGGATTGCGGCAATGACCATCCCGGAGAATACCAGTAAGTGTCATTGTTGCCATCTATGGTTTCGGATGGTCGACTAGAATTGTAGGCGGCGTCAGAGCCATAGCTGGATGTGACGCTCCAGTTGGAACGATTGACCAGCGTACCTGTAAGTCCACTATTTGTAGCGTCTACATTGCCTGGATATATATGATTTACCTTCAACCTCAGAAAAACATTTTGGTACATTGATGCCGTATCGGGCTCTACACAAAAAGGGATATTTGTACGAAGGACTTTCAATGCAACAAGGAAAGTATCATTCACATTGAAAGCGTCATAATTCTTGAACTTCATGGACAGTCCATTGTACACATAGCTTCTCGACCCCATACTGACTTGCGCGCTCTGCATTTCAAATGTATTGGAGGGAAAAGGTTTAACATTAGTTCCATTAACCTTGTTGAAATACTGTATAACAGAGTCCGAATTGTCGAGACCTGCCATCATCAACAAGTTGGTGGCGGCGATACTTTCCGTCAACATGACGGAAAAATTGAGGGAATCAGGTCCTTTAATCGGATTGTCGTACATTTTATTAATGGAATAATCCAGCATCATATTGCCGGCTCTGCTGAGCGTGTAACCATAAACACCTCCGTCATACCAAGCACCTCCATCACTTATACGCGCAAATACCTGTGACATCTGTACATTCATTTTCAGGAACAGTATAGTACTCTTAAGGCTTCCTCCGCTTTTGGACACGAGTCTTACGGGAATCAGATAAGGATATAGTCCAACACTAAGAAAAGACCCTTTCTTTAGTTTTATCCGTACGGAATCCCTGGACTGTGATACTCCAGCGGGAATATTGATTATCGAATCCACCAGACCAAATGCACCTTGCCGTATCATGGGATAGCTTGTCCCATACATCTCATTGTACGACTTGACAAGTGCCGTGTCAATAGAGGCAGACACATTCGTGTTTTGTCCAGATACGGCGGAGAGAAAGACAGGTGCTCCCGGTACGTCGGTTGTCGTATCTCCGTAGGAAACATTTTGTATGAGGATGCCATTTGCCCGACCTACGCTTGATTGCGAATAGTCCGCAGCATCCTGTATCCTGTCAAGGTCCGAAAATGTATCTTTTTTGCAGGCATTAAAAAGAAAAAGCAACCCAGCAAAAACCAATATGCTCAATTGGTAAGGTTTATTTTTTAAAGTAAAAAACATAGCTTTCTAGTTTTGAGGTTATTGCCTTGGATTCTGGATGATATTGGAATTGTTGCCAATGATAATGGGCGAAAACTGCATCAAATAGTTGGGAGAGCTTGGCGACAGCGTTGCTATTACCTGCCCATTTTCCCCAAACCTTGTCAAGGTTTTTGTGTAAGTACCCTCTTTATTCAGCCTTTTCAAATCAAAGAAACGCAACCCTCCATGATACAATAGTTCCCGACGACGTTCTTCAAGCACAACCGAGACGATATTGGCGCTATTGTATTCTATTGGGCTATAATCCCATGAGTAGATTCTGTTTTTCCGTAAAGTATCAAGCAAGGATGCTGCCGCTCCGGCATCTCCGCTCCTGGCGAGACATTCCGCTTTGGTTAGGATAACCTCCGGCACCGAAACACTATAGTCAAAAACCAACTTAACAGGAGAAGAACCTACCGTATAATAAGTATCGCCATATCCAAATGCCTTGACTCTGCGTATGTCGCTTCCCGTAAGTGTATTGAATAGGTCTGCCGGCGCCTGGAACGAAAGAGTCACCGATGAGTAGTACTCTTTATTCAATCCCATCTTTCCCATCAGTATTTCAGGATTACTTGCCATGTCCTGCAACTGCGTAACAATAGTATGCTCCACATTGTAGTCCTGCAATGTCGACCGAAGACTGAGAGCAGAATCAGTATACATCCTGCAAGAATCATATTGTCCACGATACAGATACGTCCTAGCCAACAATGCGAAACCCGCAGCCTTTCCCGGGTGTATGAGGTCGGCACCCATCGCAGGAAGAGCCGCAGTAGCCACCGCTTGGTGTAAATCTGACAAAATCTGGTTGTATACGACCGCTACCGATGACCTGGACGGTCTGGACGTAGCATCCGGCGAAAGAACCAGAGGAACACAAGCATCGGCACTTGCCGAGCTTTTACTGTAAGCCGGTCCGTACAGATTGGCCAGTTGTAAATAAAACCAAGCCCTATTGATAAAAGCCTGTGCCTTGACAACCATACGATCACTTTCCACAGTGAACGAGTCCAGTTTTGCATCATCGATGCGTTGCAGGATTACGTTCATCTGCAAGATGCGGTTATAGGCACTGTTATACATGAAGTCAGCATCGCCACCTGTCCATATATCTTTGTCCCAAGTATAGGCTCTCGTATAGTAGGAAGAACGTTGTGTAATGGTTGCTGGCACAATCGAGTCGTCGTCACTCATGACGTCAGTTATTGAAAATTCGCATATCGCATTGGAATCGGTATTCATTACCTCCATGAAATCCCTCACGGTTGTTGGGTTGACGCTAGTGGAGTTTGGTCTAAAATTGAAATATTTCTGACAACCAGCAACGAA
This sequence comes from Chitinophagales bacterium, assembly GCA_015655435.1. GTDB lineage: Bacteria > Bacteroidota > Bacteroidia > Chitinophagales > Chitinophagaceae > Rhizosphaericola. The sequence goes on from JAATFC010000009.1 coordinate 4,060, forward strand.
CTGAACGATTGCGCAGAGTATTAATATTTTATATAAATTATTCATTTTCAATATTTTATTATATTTAAAAACCTATATTGATGCTACAGGAATAGATTTTCGATATAGGCATACTAATCATACCATTGGAGGCCATAATAGACGGATCGATATGAAAACGGTTGCGAGTCCATACCGCCAGATTCTGTGCGTGCAACACGAATGATAGAGACTTCATTCCCAGTTTTTTCAATACTTTCTGGTTGGCATTCCAACCCGCCATGATTTCCTGCAAACGGACGAAATCAGCCGACAGAACACTATTGGTTGAGTTTTGCGTGATGAATGCGCGCGTTGCGTAATCGACTCCAGAACCGACCAATGCCGGTACATCTGTCTTAAGCTCATCCCCTGGTTTTCTCCAACGTTCGTCTACCATGCTGCTGTAGCTCAGCGTTCCACCACTCGGCGCAGGGATATAATACCTCATAATGCCTCCTAAGCTAAATGTCAATGCCACACGTGCAAATAAAGAACCTACTGTTACATCCTGAATAAAACCTCCGTTCCACGGAGCATTGGTCGTTCCACTATAGACAAGCGATTTCTGCAATGTTGCACTATCCGGATTGGCTACAATCGTTCCGTTATTGGCGTATATCTGCGCATTTCCGCTATGGTCCAGTCCTGCCCATCTGTAGCTCCACAGGTTATTGATATTATAGCCGTTTCGATAGGCCGTTGTATATCCCGATGTCAAAGTGAAATCCGTCACGGGCACGCTCGTAGCAACATTGATATTGTATGCACCATTTAAGGTAATGCTGTAATTAACTTTCTTACTCTTGACGACAGTTGTTGACAGAAAAAACTCAACACCCTTATTGGTCAGTTCGCTATATGTCACCATTGTACTAAGACCTGTGGACGGGTCGGTAGGAATAGGTACATTATTGTTAAGCCCGGATGTTTTCCTATTGTAATAACGCAGATCCAGTATATAACGGTCCTGCAAAATGCCCAATCTGGCATGCACGTCAAAATATGTATTTTTAGGTGGTAGCTGGTTGTAGGTCCCATTGGTTGCAAGGCTGAAGTTGCCTGATTGCGTAGTATTGGTACCCATCATAATGCCCATACCCTGCAAGGCACTGATACTTTCCAGCCTGGCATCCGTGGACAGGGAAGTAATAAAGTCAGAATGAAAATAGCTCTCTCTTGCGATATCATAAGAAGCATAGCCATTTACCTGGCTCTGACCTTCCGGAGACTTGTCATAGTTTACATTAAAACTTAACAATCCTTTTCTGAATTTCCCTTCCAATCCACCACTCATATAATTGACCGAACTGCTGCTGTCATAGGTCATTGTCGTACCTCGGGTAACGGCAATCCCGCTTCTTTTCTGCGTATTGAAAGCTACCTTAAGCTTTAATTGTTTTTGCCAAAATGAAGCAGATATTCCCTCAAATACCGTTTTGGAATTCTGCCCGTTCTGCTGTGTAGGGCTTGCGCCATTAATCCAGATTCCATAGTTATTCCAATAGTTCTGCATGTACCGTATATTGGAATAGATACCAGTCAAATTAGGCATTTTCGTACCACTGGCACCTCCGGAAATAACTATATCGTTGAAAAATCCAGAATCCTTTGCCTTATCGAGTAAATGGTATGACAGATTCCCGGAGTAGAGTGTCATCGTTGCATAAGAAGGCGTCTGCCCATAGTTGGGGCTCAAAGCACTGTTGACATTGAGCGATATATCCAACCGTTTATTGTAGCTATAATTGGTAGATATGTTCCAGTTTAACGTTTTGGAATATATGGTGTCTCCTCCTGACGTATTATATGTTAGATTGTATGGATAAAAATTGGAAGAACTACTTGGAAACAAACTATAAAAATTATACAGATTCTGACTAGTGTTGCCGGTTGGTAAAAACACGGTACTTCCTTTCTTTGTTCTGCTATTGTATCCATAGACCATTACATATGCAGGCGTGATGCTTTGATATCTATAGCCGCCGCCGCCAACAGTGATTCCTATATCATGTAACCCTATGCTTTTGAAGTAAGTAAGAGCCGTACGCACATTGATGTCGTACTGTTTTGTGGTACTTTTGCTCATGATATCCCCTGGTGGAGCATAATAATCGATACTATTACCTACTAGCGCACCATATTGATCAACTGTCTGCCTAGCATAAGAAGATGCCTCTCCATAAATGTTCTCTGTATTTTTATTTTCTCGGTTATAATAGACGGATGTACTCCACATCAATCCATTCGTCAACTTCCAGTTCCAGTTGAGTCGAGACATGACCGTGTTCTTACCTATAAGATTATTGTTGACCCTGGCATCTTCCAGTATATTCTGTCCAAAATTTTTATATCCATAGGACATAATCAACTTATTTGCTTCCGGATTCAGACTGGTATAGTCATATATATATTTCCCGTCCTTGTCGACAAGCATCTGGTACGGGTCCAGAGAATTGTCCATAGCACTAAAACTTGACCCAGACCTCGCTTTAGAATAAATATAGTTCAGATACCAATCTATATGCAGACGGTCTTTCAATAAGTTAAACTGGTTATTGGCATTGAGCGAATATGTATGATTATAATTACGAAGGTTGTTTCCGTTTGATACATTATATGTACCGGTTATCACATATTGGTATATCTGGTCTCCTCCCATAAGAGACAAGGTATGGTTACTGTTCACCACATCTTGGTACATCATATTGAGCTGTGACTCATTAGACAAACCTTTTAACGAATCCCAACTATTGTTGAACTGGTTCTGGGATATGGAATCTGTATATAGCTTGGAAAGCAGGCGCATGGCTGGACGCGCACCGAAATACCAAATCCTTCCTTGGTTCTCCATATTGCCAAAAAAAGAAGAGTCGTATGCGTCTTTCATATAATCCAAAAACTGACCGCTGGTTGCCAGCCTCATTTTGGCTCGGTCAAATTTCGGAGCTTTTTGATAGTATATATTAGAGCTAAAATTGACACTTACCTTGCGGCCTTTGCTCTGTTTTGTCGTTACCAATATAACTCCATTGGCACCCTTAGGCCCCCATTTCTGCAATTCTCTCGGGTCCTTGATTACCCTTATCGATTCTACATTGCTCATGGGGTAGTCCGCTGGAAATTCATCCCGAGCAAATCCATCAATCACAACCAACATTCCAGTAGTTCCATTGGAAAAATTGTTTTCACCTCTTAACTGCGGCACTAGCGTGCTGCGTACAGAGGTGGACTTGACTACATCTACGACATCGACGGGAATCCAAGATGGTCTAGAGCCGCTGCTCAATGCATCTATTATAGCCTGCCCATTGGACGGATAGAGCTGTAAAAACTGGTCAACGGTTACTGTTTTAAATATCCTTGACGAACCTGTTGTATTTTGGTCTCTTCCCGTGATATTTACCCCTGTGACAGTGCTAGCTGTCTGGCTGGCAATCTGCAGGCTTACTCCCGGGATTGTCCCCTGCAATATTTGCCCTAGATTCATATATGACCTATTGCTCAATTCAACATCGATAAAGTTGGTAGGATTTTTCTTTGCCACGGAAGTTTCTATTTCCACGTTTGCCAACATCACCGCTTTCCGACCGACAACCAAGTTGAAATCGGAGGAACCGTTATAGGAAATCCTTTGAGGTTCGATATTGACGCCTCTTATCAATATGGAATCTCCCTGCTCTGCCATGATATGAAAATAACCGTCCAAAGAAGAATATGTTCTTTCCTTGGTTTTTAGATTTACGATTTCCGCATCGGGCAAAGGGTTGGAAAACGAATCCAACAATGTACCGCTCAGTCTTTTTCGTCCTTCACTTATTTGGCTTTTGTCGGCGTTGCCTTTAGCCGGCGTGATGACTACCGTCTTATTGACGATAGAATAGGAAAAAGGCTGGTTTTTAAAAACAGCACTCAACGCATCTTTCACGTCTACATTGTCCACATGCACCGTAACAGGCTCAGCCTGCTTAATCAAGGATGAATTGTAAAAAAAGCTATATCCTGATTGTTTCTTAATGCTATTAATGACAACCAGGATTGACTCTTTATCAGCATTGACAGTTACTTTTTGGGCAGCCAGATCCCCGCAAACACACAGCAGTAGCAGCATGGAGGCGAATGCTTTTGCAAAAAGCATCCGTCTCCTCTTGAGCATTTGATAGTTTTCCAATAGTAGATAGTTTTTCATTAAAAATCGCATCAGATAGTTTTTCACGCAGTAATCAACAATATTAGCAACGGCCTAAGACAACAGTTGTACAATCAGGGCAAAACATAAATCGTACTGTCGGCAATACGACAATGGATACCTCCCGCATTCAGCACTTTGAGTACGTCCGAAAGGTTCTGGTCCATTGGGGTATTGCCCGAGAAAGTTGTCGTCATATCCACCGCCGGTGCATATTGCACTTTGGCATTGTACCAACGGCTTATTTGTTTCATTATGTCTTTTATATTGGAATCGAAGAAGTAGAATGCTCCGTTTTTCCAAGAAATCTGAGATTCCGGAGCAGCAACGCTCCTAAGTGTAATGGTGGGAGCGTTGTGGGAGATAATCGATTCTTCTCCAGGCAACAGCGTCTTCGACATGTTTCCGCTGCTCGCAATCTTTATTTTCCCCTCCAGAAGTGTTGTGACGGACTCTTCGTCATCATCGTACGCCCGCACGTTGAAATGCGTACCCAATACGCTTATCGTCTGCCCTTTGCTCAATACAAAAAAAGGCTTTTTCTCATCTTTGTATATCTCAAAATAAGCTTCTCCCGACAGTGTAACCACACGTTTTTGTCCAAAACCCAGTGAAAATTCCAAGCTTGACCCCGCATTTAACCACACTTGCGAACTGTCAGGCAACTGTATGTAGTATTGCTCGCCATATTGGGTAGTAGCAACATTCTTGATGGACTCGCTTCCTCGTCCATTGTAGCTGATGGTATTGCGGATTTTAGTTATCGTAACGTCTCCCTGTTGCGCTATCACGCCGTCCTGTTCCCTATTGACGGCAACTGTACGTCCATCGTCCAATAACAGGGTTAACCCTTTGTTTCCCGGTTTGAAATCCTGTTGTACCAATACATCTTTGGATTGCTTGGAAGGAAAGAAAAAATAGTAGGAACCGAACAGAATCGCTACAACGACCGCAGCCGCTGCTATTTTGTATATTGGTTTTTTTAATCGGCTTCGTGGCGTTTTCCGAGTAGGCAAATCGATTTTTTGCTGAATGGTTTGCAGCATCTTCAGGCGGTGTTCTTCTCTGGACACCGCTATCCCTTCCGGAACGAAAAACGGTTCATCCTGGTGTTGGTTATACCAAGCTGCGTATTCCTTCGCTTCTGCGTCGGTGATAGTGCCGTCGAGCCATTTTTGCTCCAGCTCTGCGAGTCTTATTTTATTTTCTTCGTTAGCCATACGTCTTCGTTGACCTTATAGTCAAACGAGAAACGATATACCCCGAGTTTTCTTAACGAAAATTTAATATTTTTTTTATTTTGATATAAGAGAAGGGGAACGTACGGAAAAAAAGCACCGAGTTCAATCCGCTACGCAGCCATTTGAGTGCCTTTGTTAGGTGCGACTCGACTGTTTTTTCCGAAATGTCAAGCTCTCTGGATATTTCGCGTACGGTATATCCGCCATCGCGGCTCAGCTTGTAGACCAATCTGCATTTTTCCGGTAGTCGTGCTACAAGAGCTGCCAGCCTGTCCTGCAATTCGTCAAATCCAATCACCTGCTCCGTGTCCAGGCTTTTGTTGTCTGATGTGGCACGCAGGTTTCCCAACAGGTTCTGCTCGCGTGCCTTCTTGTTTCGCATATTGATAATGCGGTACTTAAGTGCAGCCGAGAGATAAGTAATCAAGCTATATTGGACAGCAAGCGTATGGCGACGCTCCCATAGGTCGATAAAGATATCCTGCACAATCTCCTGTGCCTGATAACCGTCCTCCAGTTTATTGCCAGCCACAATAAAGAGCCTATCCCAGTAACGGTTGTATATCTCCGTAAAAGCAAAACCGTTATTGTCTCCCATGAGATGGAGTAGTTGGGCATCGGAATATTTGGCATAACTGTATGACATGAAGATACCTCAAAAATAATCTTGGCTAAAAATGTTTACGGATTGATTGCACTTTTCTACACTGATGCATAAAAAGGCCGAGATTCTTCCCGCAAAAATAGTTTATTCTTGATTCCATGCGGCCAGTTTCCAGAAGTCAGTCTTGGAAAAAAGTCATTTTATTCTGTAAAAAGGGTAATTGCATTAGTATGTGGTACTCAAAGAATCAACATCATCTCGAGTCAGGCACAAGCGAGAACTATTCTCACCGAAGGTAAATCTATTAGAACGGATATAAATACTTCTAAATGCATAACGGGTAAGGAATCATCTATCGAAACCAAGAAATTCCAATAGACGAATCAAAAGACACTAGCTTAGTTTTTACTTGCCATGTCGATTTTTATTCCCAGTTCTCTCAATATGGTTTCACTCTCCGTAGTGCTGCCTGCTGATTTGAAACGAACATACCCTTCTTTGTCTATGACAATCTTGGTAGGAAGTCCTGTAACGTCAAATGCTTTAGCTACGGAATTTTCCGGCTTTCTCATCTCGTCGTATAATACATGGAAGGTATAGTTCTTGTGTTTCGCAAAAAACTTGTTTACCAGTTCTTTGTAGTTTTCTTCCTGTTGTGATGTATTAATGAACAAAAATGCAACATCCGGGTTCGTTTTGTATTTGTCGATTGCGTTCTGCATTGCGGGGAAAGAACCTATGCATGGAATACACCAAGTAGCCCAAAAATCCAAAATAACAACCTTTCCTTTATAGTCAGAAAGCGAAACTTTTTTGCCGTCACGGTCCATCAACGAGAAATCGGGAGCTTTGGTTTTAACCATTTCTGATTCCAGTTTTATCCGCATACTTTTATCATTGTTCTCGCTTCGTGCTTTGACGAAAGCCTCCGCTTCGGCACTTGTTCCCTTTACTTTCGGATACAACTGCAAAAACCTGTTGACAAGTGATGAATCCAAATAACCCAGATTGAGACATTTTTCCAATATAGCCACGGCTTCTGCATTTTTCCCCTGCTGCTGCAATATGCCTGTAACAATATTGGCATTCGTGATCGTCATCGACCCTTCATAATTAGATTCCTCCAAGTCGGGTTTTACCATTGCAAGTGCTTCATCATTCTTTCCACGCTGAACGAGATATGTGGCATAAAGGCTTTTTATCGGTCCATAAAGCGCTGCATTGGAACTCATGGTGTTGTTAGGCTTCATGCTCGCCGCCTTGGATATATTGTATGCTTTTTCCACCAATGGATAGAAAATAGAATCCGGTTTTTCGCCATTATAATCGCTGAAGAATTTATAAAGATTGGCCGTGTAAATATCCGCTTTCTCCAATGCTTTAAGACTTTCCAATGCCCTGGTAAGATTGCCTTCTTTGATGTGTTGCCGAAGAATCGCACTTATAGCGTCTTCATAGGGTTCTTGGTCATTTTCCTTAAAACTCTCCCGTGGGAAAATAGCTACGAGCGAGTCGTACTGGCGTTGCATACCGTCTGCCGTCGATGGCGTCTTGCCGCGTGCAGCGGCAAATGCCAACTCCCGAGCCTGATGACCTTTTGGATATGCGGCAAGAATCCTATTTTGCAGTGCCAGGTATTTTTCCTTGCCACCGAGTACAAATCCGTATATTTTAAAAGCTGCAAGTAGGTATTCCTCTTCTGTACGTCTCTGCAATGCATCGACTTCCATAACGAGTTTTCTGGTTGACTCTGCATTCTTTGCACGGAACAGTTGATTGATATGGGCGCTGATTTCCTTGTATGTCAATGTTGTATTATTGGACCATACGGCGGTATCTGCTTTTTGGTTAAGGTCTGCAAGATAGCTGTCCAATCCCGTCTTGCTACCGTTGTGCGCTTTAATATACAAAGGTTCTATCTCAGCGATGGTGGCGGAATCTTTATTTCCCGTAACAATGTATCGCTCCGTTACGCGAAGAGCTTCCGCGGGTTTGCCCTGTTCGGCAAGTACTTGGCTTACTATTTTCACATTGGGCGCTATTCTATAACCCACATAATCCATCTGATCCAATACCGTGTTCGAAACCTGCAATGCCTGTTCTTTCTTTCCGGATTGGTACAGCAAGTCAGCATAGATGGTTGCTACCGATATATAGTTAGTTGTACTGTCCAGCAACTGCTTGTTTGTAGCTGCATCGAACGCTGGTTTTAGCTTATTGTACATTCCTTCTGCCAACGGTAATATACTTGTGAGGTAAGCCGACTTCTGTTTGCTTTGGTTTAATGCGGACAATACGGGTACATAATATTTGGCTTCTTTTATCTCTCCTACCCTAGTTATTGCTTCCGTCATTTTTCCTTCCTGTATATATTGCAATGACAGGCGGCTCAACGCATCTTCATATATGGCACGTTCATTTTCCTTGAAATTGTTTTTTGGAAAATCTTGTATCCAAGTCTGGTACGCTTTGTTCATGTCATCAGCAGAGAGCTTACTTTTTTCAAATATCTTGGAAAAAGCCTCGGCCCTTGCGGTTCTCCCTTTGGGAAATTTTGACAATATTTTTTTCTTGACTTCTTCGACTTTGGTTGGATTGTGATCTACTCTGTCGTAGATAACCATCGCCGATATCAGCATGTCTTCACTATTCTTTTTTTCCAAAGCATTGGCTTCTAAAAGCAGTACAGCGTTGGCATCACTCGTTTGTTTGCGGTATAGCGTATTGATACGTTCGCGTATCTCAGCGTCTGTCACGCCAGGCTTATTGGCCAGTAGATCCTGTTGCGCCTGAACATCCTTTACAAATAAAGATGCAGCAGCCAACGCAAGGGACAATATAATTTGTTTTTTCATTTTCTGTTATTTGGATAATGGTCGCCAACTGTCATGTCAGTTAGGACAGGAAGACCTTCATTATGTTTTATTCGTTTAGATAAATTGGGGGTAGTGTTTTCACGAAAGGAAGTCCATACAAACCAACTTCATACAACAAAAACAAACCGTCCCTAAACAAATATAGCAACAAATCTACCAAGACTTTTAGGCGGAATAGAAGTTTGTAATGTGTAAAAGCTATGGAAACCATTGCGTTGTATCCAATTGACCTCAACCACAATAGAATATGCTCTACTATTACTATCGGAAGAAAAATAGCGAATAGGATGAACTACAGGAATTTTAACGAAGCCTTACCAATACAGGGTTCAACTTCTGAAAATTACCGGCATCCAACAATCGATATTTTCGGACAACAAAAAACAATAAAAATGAAAAGCAAAAACGTCCTGTTTGCCGTACTATTTGCGTTAGTGGCAGCCAGCGTTACATCTTGTGTATGCGCACCGCCAAGATACGCTTACGGTTATCCGCCACGTCATTACCACCATTATCGGTATTACCGTTGGTAAAAAGAAAGCCACGGAGATTATCTTCCGTGGCTTTCTTTTACTAAGCAAAACGCTATTTAAACAGCTTTTACCAAATAATAGTTTTTCTTTCCTTTTTGTATCAAAAGATATTGACCATGCAACAACTCGATAGAGGAAATATTTAATTGAGTATCCGTAATCTTGTTGCGGTTGATACTTACGCCACCACCCTGTACCATTTTGCGCGCTTCCCCTTTACTTGGGAAAATCTGCGTTTCGGCGAGGAAACTGACAATATCCATATCCAATTGCGCTTTGGAAAAATCAATTTTCACAATACCGCTCATTCCTTCCAAGTCTTCAATGGAAAGGCTTTCCGCTGGTGCATTCTGTGCAGAGAAGAGTTTTTCCGTCGTGGCAACAGCTTCATTGTAAGCAGCTTCGTCATGGACAAAAACCGTCACTTCTTTTGCCAGAGCCTTTTGTAAAAGTCGCGCGGCTGGATTTTGTTCATGTTCCGCAATCAGGTTTTCAATTTCTTCTTTGGACAAAAACGTAAATATCTTAATCCATTTTTTTGCATCGTCATCTGAAGCGTTAATCCAAAACTGATAAAACTGGTAAGGTGTCGTCCTTTCCGGGTCGAGCCACACGTTGCCCCCTTCCGTTTTACCAAATTTCCCGCCGTCTGCTTTTTTCAGCAATGGACAGGTAAATGCAAATGCCTCGCCGCCTTGTTTGCGTCGGATGAGTTCCGCTCCCGTTGTGATATTGCCCCATTGGTCGCTGCCGCCCATTTGCAATTTGCAATTGTGATGTTCATAGAGATAGCTGTAATCGTAGCCCTGCATGAGCTGGTAAGCAAACTCGGTATAACTGATTCCTGTTTCGCTGTCGATACGTTTTTTCACACTTTCTTTTGACATCATATAGTTGACTGTCAATAGTTTACCAATATCACGGAGAAAACCAATAAAGGAAATATCCTTGAACCAGTCGTAATTGTTGACCAATACGGCTCCATTAGAAAGATTCGTATCGAAACTCAGGAATTTTGTCAATTGCTTCTGCACCCCGGCAACATTGGCTGCCAGCGTCGCCTCATCCAATAGGTTGCGTTCCGCACTTTTTCCGGTTGGGTCGCCGATCATCCCCGTAGCTCCACCAATCAAAACATAGGGTTTGTGTCCCGCTTTTTGTAGATGGCAGAGAAGGATAATCGGAATGAGGCTACCAATATGCAAGCTCGTTGCCGTTGGGTCGAAGCCAATATAACCGGAAATCATTTCCTTATTCAACTGTTCTTCCGTACCAGGCATGATGTCCTGTATCATACCGCGCCAACGCAACTCCTCTATCAGGTTCATTTTTCAAAAATTTTGGCAAAAGTAAACCAACGAGCCTTAGATTCCATAAAAAGCGGCTTTTCGCTGCGGATATTTTGACAAAATGCAGACTTGAACGAAATGATAAGTTAACAATATTGTAAAGTATTTTTCGTTTGAAATGGTAATTGATACGTATGAAGTATTTAAAACCTCTTACCTTCTTGGTGATGGGTTATTTTGCCTTTCAAAATAATCTACAGGCACAATTCCGAACCTACTCCAATGAATTTTTGAATATAGGTGCGGGAGCACGTGCCTTGGGTATGGGTGGTGCACAGGTTGCATCCGCCACGGATGTGACTGCCGGATATTGGAATCCTGCCGGTCTGGCACACGTCAACGAAACGCCGGAATTTGCAGCGCAGCACGCCGAGTATTTTTCGGGTATTGGTAAGTACGATTATATCGCCGGAGCGTTTCCGGTTGCGAACGGGGAGCGCACGTTGGGCGTTTCTATGTTGCGTTTTGGCGTGGACGACATTCCCAATACGCTGTTTCTGGTCAATCCAGACGGAAGCCTTAACTACAACAATATCACGACGTTTTCTTCGGCTGATTATGCTTTCCTTTTTAGCTATGCACAGTTTTTACGCAATGACGAGGATTTGCAGATCAGCTTTGGAGGCAATGCCAAAATCATCTATCGCAAAGTCGGAACTTTTGCCAACGCTTGGGGTGCCGGTTTGGATGCCGCATTAATGTTCCGTGGACAAAAATGGAGCGCGGGCATCGTCGCCAAAGACATCACAACGACCTACAATGCTTGGAAATTTCACTTTACAGATGCGGAAAAACAACAACTGTACCTGACCAATAACGACATTCCCGTAAAGTCAACGGAATCGACAGCTCCTTCGGTACAGATTGGAGGTGCTTACAATTTTGAATTCAGTGAAAAATTTACGTTGTCAACTGAGGCAAGCCTGAATTTTACATTTGACGGAAAAAGAAATACGCTAATCAGCAGCAAACCCATCAGCATCGACCCGCATCTGGGTATTGAAGGCAATATCTCCAATAGGGTATTTGTCCGTGCGGGGATAGCCAATTTCCAAAGAGCTCTGAAAGACGGTGATACGCTCAACATCAAGAAGACCTGGATATATCAACCAAGTGTGGGCGCAGGATTTAAATTGGGTAATGTCACGATTGACTACGCATTTGTCAATCTGGCTAACCAGTCCAATCCGTTGTACACGCACGTTTTTTCCTTAAAATTTTTCCTGGGACAGAGAGAAAAATAATTCGTTCTGACAAACCCCTAGTCCATAGACATGAAGACTTATTTGAAAATATTATTGTTTACCGTTCTTTCCTGTTATGGTTCTGCCATCATGGCGCAGACGTACAACAACGAATGGATTGACTACAGCAAAACCTATTATAAATTCAAACTGGCAACGACCGGGCTCTACCGTATCAATGCTGCAACGATTCAGTCTTTGGGCTTGGGCAGCACTCCAGCCAGCCAGTTTCAACTCTGGAGAAACGGACAGGTTGTTCCCATCTATATTTCCAATACAAATGAGAGCGCAGCCCTATCCAATACGGATTACATAGAATTTTGGGGCAAGCAAAACGACGGAGAGCCAGACTCTGCATTGTATAAAGACAAAGCCGCTCAGTTAGACAAGTATTACAGTTTGGAATCGGACACCGCTTCTTTTTTTCTAACGATCAATAGTAATGTTTCCCAAAATCTCCACTATCAAAAAGTGTCTAGTTCCGTTCCATCGGGAGCAACATCAGAGCCTTATTGCAACGCAACTTGGGAATTCCATGCGCATGAAATGATTTGCCAAGGTAAAGCACAATATGGGTATGGAGGAGCGTCTGTTGCAATTTATTCCTCTACCTATGATGTTGGAGAGGGCTGGGGAACGAACTATATTGGACCGGGGTCTACTTATAGTCAACAAATGTGGGGACTCAGCCCAAATGCTGCAGGACCCGCAGCAACACTAAAAATTGGTGTTATTGGTAACTCTGATTCGGGAATCAATAGGATGGTTAGCGTCCAGCTTAATGGTTCCACGATAGCTAGTCAGGTTGTGAATCAACAAGATATAGGACTGTTCAATATTCCCATTTCTAATCTCAATTCTTTATATAGCGGATCTGTTTTTTCAATATCCCATACCACGACTCCGGTTCGAAATAATGATCGCCTTAATCTATCTTATGTAATTCTTCAATATCCTGGTAATTTTAATTTCGGAGAGGCGACAACGTATTCTTTTTCAATGGATGCAAAGGCTACACCATCTTATATAGCAATATCCGGATACAGCGCAAAGGCGTTTACACCCATTTTGTACGATGTTACAAATGCCGTTCGCTATACGCCAACTATACAATCAGGAACGCTTCAATACTATATAAATGCGAGCAGCACATCAAGACAATTCATCTTTGTCGGACAGGATAATCAAAGTAGTGCTATTTCAAATATTGCTAGCAGAACTTTCGCTAACTATAAAAACACGTCCGGAAACTATCTTATCATTTCTGGGTCTGTTTTGCGTACGGGCGACGATCCGGTTGCCAAATACCAGTCCTACCGCGCTAGCGCAGCAGGTGGAGGTTACAATGCCCAGATATACGACATCAGCCAATTGGAAGATCAATTTTCCTTTGGAATCAGAATGCATCCTTTATCCGTAAAGAACTTTCTCAGATATGCACGAAATAACTTTTCGGTGAAACCAGAATATGCCTTACTTCTGGGACATGGGATGACTTATGACAAATACTATCCAAACCGAAATGCGTCGGACATCAATAGACAAGCCATCATTCCTACATTTGGATATCCTGCGTCTGACAATATATTGGCATCTGACGATTACCTGCCGATTGCAGCAACACCGATAGGAAGATTGCCTGCCATATCAACTACCGAAGTAAACAACTACTTGTCCAAGGTAAAAGAATATGAAGCCGCGCAACAAAGTACAATCCAAACAATAGAAGCGAAAAGCTGGATGAAAACAGCAGTGCATGTAGCGGGCGGCGACAATGACGCATTGTCCTCAATATTAATCGACAATCTGAACTCCATTCAAAACATCATTACAGATACCTTGATGGGTTATACGGTCTACAATTTCAACAAAACCACCAATAGCGGTACCGCCTCCCTTAATGATGGCTTGTTGAGGAGTCTTTTCAAAAGTGGAATCGGTACTATCAACTATTGGGGACATGCGTCCTCAACAGGCCTTGATTATAACCTGGACAACCCAAGCAACTATGCCAATGCGGGAAAATACCCGACTTTCTTTGTCAGTGGCTGCGATCTTATGGCCGAGGCGTTTAACTACTCTGACACTAGGTCAAGTCAACTATACACAGTTCCCGAAACTTACATGCTCACTCCTAATGCCGGTTCTATCAACTTCATAGCCCAGAGCTATCTCGGTGTCGTCAATTTTATGCAGAATTTCAATATGTCCTATTTCAACATTCTGGATAGAGAGAATTACAACAAACCGATGTCAATAAGCCTAGCTGCCGCTTCAAAGGCCGTGATGAATCAATCCCCGATCTCAGATGATACGCTTACCAGAAACGCACAAGTCGAACAAATAACTTTATTTGGAGATCCGGCACTTAAGGTAAATTCTTTTGCCAAACCGGATTTCGCGATTGAGGACGCGTCTGTTTTGGTTTCGCCATCCTATATTGATATTTCGCAAAGCAAATTCCATGTAAAAGCTTATATCAACAATCTTGGCAAGGCTACTGGCGATTCCCTACTGATTCAGATAAAACAACAGCACGCCAATGGAAATACAACCGTTATTTATTATAAAAATATACCGTCCGTAAGGTTTAGGGATTCCATAGAGTTGGGCATTCCCATCAATCCCGCAACGGACCAAGGACAGAATACACTTGTTTTCAATCTGGATCCCTTGAACAAATATGACGAATTGAGCAAGGTCAATAACGTGCTCAACAAATCTGTGTTTATCTATGCAATAGGTCTTTCTCCAATATACCCTTACAATTATTCGATTATAAACAAACAAAATATCAAACTCATCGCATCCACAGCCAATCCCATTGCCGCTACGAAGCAGTATGTAATGGAGATTGACACCACTGCTTTATTCAACTCCTCGTTGAGGTCCAGACAGACAATAACTTCGTCAGGAGGTCCTATAGAGTTTAATCCAGGACTAACATTTCTGGATAGTACGGTTTACTATTGGCACGTCTCTGAAGTACCGGCAAACGGTAGCGATTATCATTGGAACATGGCGAGCTTTCTTTATCTAGCTAAAGCAACCTATGGCGGTTATAATCAGTCCCATCTGTACCAGCAGTTTGGTTCTACTTTTGACCAAATAAAACTGGACAGCAGCAGCAGAGTCTATAATTTCCTAAGTAATCCTCAACTATTCTCCTTAAAAATAGGGGTATTTGGTGTTAGTAGCAGTCAGCAGCCGGATTTCAATATTTCCGTCAACGCTGTTGCCACCTCTATTTTTCACTGTACGTGGAACGATGGTATAGTATTCAACCTTTTTGACCCCAAATCATTGAAACCCTATTATAACCAGGCAATTCCGTCCACAATACCAAGCAACGGAGAAGGTGGATTTATGGACACTTATGCATCCAGCAGCTGCGCAACTGGAACCGATTCGACTCGTGTCAATACAAATTTCGAATTTGGCGCAGGCCTATATGATAGAAACATTGCCAGCCAATTTATGGATTGGATTCCGAACGGGACATATGTTGTAGTTCGGCTTTTTCCTAATTACTTTAATGGAGGGTCGAGAATCCCATCTTGGAAAGCAGATCCCGGCATCAATTCTCTGTACAATAAACTTGTGAGTGCAGGTTTTACAAATATTGACAATGCCGACTATCCCAAGAACTGGGCATTTATCTACCAAAAAAACAATAATACCTTCAAGCCCATAACGTTAGTCACGTCTGGATCTTCAGAGCAGCTTGGATATTCGACAAACCTTTATACAATTGATTCCATAGGTCACATTACCTCCCCCAAATTTGGACCGGCAAAAGCATGGCATACGTTGGAATGGCAAGGTAAAACGATTGATGCTGGAGCTGGCGACAAAGCTAGTATTGACCTATTCGGCATCAACAATGCAGGGCAGTCAACCTATCTCAATACTATTGATATGAGCCAAACGTCCGTTGACATTTCCAATATCAGCGCGACCACTTATCCATATCTGCAATTGCAAATGCGTAATGCAGACAGTGTCTACAATACGCCATATCAATTAAAATACTGGAGGCTGTTTTACGACGCGATACCGGAAGGGGCATTGGCCGCCAACGTTTACTACAAGTCAGACAAAGACACGATGAACAAAGGAACCGATTATTCTTTTGCCATTGCATTTAAAAATATCAGTGACACAAAGTTCGAAGACAGTATCAAAGTCAACTACACGTTGACGGACAAAAACAATGTTGCCCACAAAATAGACCTTCCCAAACTAAAAGCATTGTCGCCGGGAGACACTGCGTTGATCAAGGTTTCCATTCCGGGACTGAGCGGAACTGGCGAATTAAGCACAACTACTTATACTGGTAGCAATTCGCAGTATCTGGATGTCAACCCCGACAATGACCAACCAGAATACACACATGTCAACAATTTCCTCGGAAAGCCGTTGCTGGTCTATGCAGACGAAGGAAACGCAGCACTGGATGTAACATTTGACGGCTTGCATATTTTGAACAACGACATCATATCAGCCAAACCGCAAATCATTGCTAAACTATCCAGCGATTCAAAATCTCAGTTGTTGCAGGACACCTCTTTGTTGACTGTATATCTAAGATATCCTGACGGAACAACGAAGCGATTCAAATACGGTACGGATACCTTATTGTTCACCCAGGCAAAAGACACTTCCAACAATTTTGCCTTGGCTAATTTTGGTCCTTATCTCACTCAGGATGGAACATATCAATTGATTATACAGGGAAAAACCAGTGCTGAAGCGACACAATCTTCCCAATATTCAGTCAGTTTCCAGGTGTACAACAAGCCGATGATTTCGGATATGTTCAACTATCCAAATCCGTTCACGACTTCCACCGCATTTGTATTTACCCTGACAGGAAGTGTGATACCGCAGAATCTGCGTATCGAAATACTGACCATTACCGGAAAAATTGTCAAGGAAATCACCAAAGCCGAACTCGGACCATTGCATATCGGACGAAACATTACCGAATACAAATGGGACGGAACGGACCAATACGGACAAAAATTGGGGAACGGTGTCTATATCTACCGTGTTATAACTAACCTCGACGGTAAAAAACTAGACCATTTCAGCATTACCGACAACTCCGGCAATAACGTCAACACTGGGCAATACTTCAACAAAGGTTATGGAAAAATGTATCTAATGCGTTAATCTTGCAGTATGCGAGTAGTCGGAGTAGGAACACGGATCATAGATTTTTTGATTGACACAACGATCATTTTTCTATTGAGTTATGCGCTCAATAGGGTAAATGATTTTTACCAATACTATTGGAGTTTCAAGGGCTTTTCGGGCATTACGATATTCTGCGTCCTATTGGTTGTCTACTATATAATTAGCGAAGGATTGTTTGGGACAACCTTGGGCAAGAAAGCTTCGATGTCCAAGGTTGTCGACAAAGATGGTAAAAGACCCAATTTTTTACAAGTTATAGTGCGTAGCGTTGTCCGCCTTTTTCCGTTGGATTTTATATTGATACCCTTTACGGACAGGACGTTGCACGATATCGCAAGTAAGACTTTTATAGTGGAAAAATAAGCTATTGAACAATGTTGATCTGATAAGATCCGGACAAAGACTGGTCTGCATCTTTGTTCCAAACCTTAAAATCTGCTTTGTAAAAACTATAATCTTTACTCTGTTTGGTTACAACGGCCTGCATGCGGATCATCTGTGCTTTGTTCAACGGAATGGCGTGTTGGTCTTTGAACAGTTCCGGAACGTCCAATACCGACGTTCCATCATTCGTTACTATTTTTTCAGAACCGCCCAACGCAATGGAATCGGATTTGCTACTCCATCCGTCCACCAATAATCGCAGTTCAATCATTTCTCCGATTTTCACATTATTGCTATCGTTTACCAGCGAACCATTTGCTCGTAACATAAATGCCTGCAATACTTTTAAGTTACCTTTTGTATTTAATTGAATATTGTTGCGAACTACAACACCAGCCGAATCCCTTGACTGTATTGCACTTGAGGTATTTCCAGTTACAGTATTGGACGATTTTCCATTATCCTTACATGCTGCCAATGACGCAGCAACCACTACTATTCCAAATATCTTCTTCATTAAACTAAATTTTTACAAATATACTTTTAAGCCATAATCCCAAACGTACAACTTATACCGAACTAAAAAACTAACTTTTTATTTGCAGTCATCGCAATCTACAACATAACAAAAAAGGCTGCAATCGCAGCCTTTACATTCAAACCTATATTGGAGGATTACTGTTTCGCTTTTTTTACATATTCTTTTTTACCATTAGCATTCAACGTATAATGTCCGCCACGTGAGCCTTCATAAATGGTTCGACCCTTGGCATCTGTGCCGACAGCCTTGTCGCTGGAGGTATTGGCAGCCTGAGTTGCAACCGTCTTAGCAGCAGTTGACGCAGCTTTTACTGTTTTAGTTGCCTTTGCCGGAGCCTGTTGCACGGTTTGTGTTGCACTTGTTGACGTAGCAGTGGCCGCAGCTTGTGCCTTAGCGGCTTTCTTCTCCGCTTTTTTTGCGGCACGAGCGGCTCGTTTCGCAGCTTGACCAGTCGTATCTTTTGCAGCCTTAACTACTTTTTGAGCATTCACTGTACCGAAACTTAAAAATCCCAATAACGCAACAAACGCGAAAATCTTTTTCATGGTAATTCTGATTTAGAAACTAGAATAAATTATGTTTTGATCTTTTTTTAAATTAATCTCATAAGAGATTTTCTTGCATATTGGATTAGGAAAGCGTAGGGAGGTTTAAACTATACGGAAAATTAACAGACATAACAAAGCCTCCGAGAATTCAGAGGCTTTGTTGCCAAAATGGGAATGTTAATTCACTATATATCAGTCAATAAAAAATGAACATACAAATTCTATTTGCAAATATCCCAGCATACTTTCAAAAAATTATTGGCCCATACAATAAGAATCAATAAAACAAAATGGTTAATTTTTCATGCATCTCCGCAGCAGAGCAGACGGAGTATTGCTGAAATTTTCGTTCTGACCACCATTTTGTCAGAACCTTTTTGCTTCGCAAAAATTCGCATTCGCTCATGTCCCACAACCACGAAGCATAGCTTCGAAGAATTCTTTAGATTCAATTTTACTGCGACTTTCTTACTCTTCCATAATAAAAATCTGTTGCCTTGGTTGTTTTATACAAACCGGCCAATGTTGGAGACCCTGATGTTGTACTAGTTACCCAATTCGCATTAAATGGACCACTTTGCAACCAAGTTACGAAACTTCCAATCTGAGTAATTCTTGTTGTCCAGTTAGTATTGCTCACAGATTCCGTATAATTAGATAATGTGATAACACCGTTAATATATGTATAGGTAAAGGAGGCATCAGCTAAGTAATGAGTACTGCCACTCCAATACCAAATTCTGACAAGTGCCGTCGTACTGCTCGAGAGCTTGAACTCCACAGTATCAACATATCTAGAATTAGCGGCGAATCGACTAATAAGACCGTTATATTCTGTATTAAAATCAGATGTAACCCCGGTTGGAAGCGACGCAGAAACAGCTGCATTACTCGAAGAATAGGCCGTTCCAAAACTATAAATAGAATTATACGTTTTATTATAACCAAATAAGTCCGACATAGCAAGTAATGGCGTGGCATTCTGCAAGATCTGATACTCTTTCCCTTCGGAGTCAACTATATACATATATCCATCCTCCTTATAGCGTATTGCAATATACGTCTTCCCTAAAATGGTAATTGCATCAGTAAAATAGACTCCGTCAATAGCATAGCCATAACTAGTGGAGCCGGAAATGGTACTATCACCAGATTTACCCATAAAGGATAAAGTCTTTGATGAACTAGCTATAGTGACTCCCATCTTTACATCGCTTCCATTATAAGCCATGACAACATAATTATTGCTATGAGAATTAAAATAAGAATTGAATGACGAGATTGCAGTTGCATAACCGCCATTAGTATATTTAGTAGCATTCGAAGTACTGGCTTTTATCAAATACAAATAATTACTATAATGCTTACCTTTTAGTACAATAGTATCTGCTGTCGATCGAATATATGCAAACTCTATATCACTCCGTAAGCCCGTACTGGACGAACCGCCATTCACGCTAGCATTTGGATCTTGCATGATAGATATATAGTTATATGTATCAAATGTAAGTGTTGTATTCATCTCATATATAATCCTATATGTAGATATTTTGGGGGTGGTTGCATAAGCAGTACTCCAATCTGAATACATAGTTACTTGACCCGACGAACTATCAAATGTCATATAAAAACCATAACCAGTTCCGTTTAAAGAGGTTCTTAAAAAAGCCTCCCAACCTGGACTTTCTGAAAGTTTGTTTTGCAATTCCTGATTGCGAGCCAGCATTCTAGCTTCTGGTAGCTCGTCAAAAACAAGATCAACATCATGCTTGACGCAACCAAACAAAAAACAAGTGAATAAAATATATATTAGTTTTTTCATTTTTTTCTCTATTTATAAGTTACTGGACCATAAAAATAATTGGTTGACGTTCCATTCACATAGAATCCAGCAAAGGTTCTATAAAGAGAATTGGTCGAGGTAATTCCAGTCGGTAAGTACGCTGCGACAAACTGTCTGTTTGTCAAATAAGGTAGAATATATGTTTCAAAACCCGATAAAACCGCAGCCACCTGACCATTGGAATAAGTAGTCCCAGAACCCTCTGGAATAGACTTAGTAAAGGACACTAGACCAGTTGATGCCTCAACTGTATAATTGAAATTATAATCGCCGTAATATGTTGTCGTACCAGACGCGCCTGAAGTAAAAGCAACCCTAAAAGTCATCGAAGTACTACTATTAAATATAAACTGAATAGATCTCATATACCAGCTTCCACCTCTCAATACTGTAGCATAATTCCTCAAGATAGGCATAAATGTAGCAGACTTTCCATATGTCGTATAATGTGCGGCTGTAGTGTCCATAGTTATTGTATTGACAGAACCATTAGATAACCGATAAGGAAACTGTAATGTAATGTCTTCCGGATCTACTGCATTATATTTAGTCTTCAATGCAGTCTGCACAGCAGCCTGCAACTTATATAAATCTATATTGAAATAATTCAATAAGTAATCATATATAATAGATTCTTTAGTCTTTAAAGCGGCTCTACCAGTAGCACTAGCCTGATTTAACCAATTATTATACCAGACCGGACCCTGAACAACGATGTGGGCTAACATTTCAGCAAAGTCCTCTGTATAGGAGGAACTGGAGTATGGGGAAACAAATCCCAAATCCCTAACCTGAGCATCGGTCTTTGAGGCCCAAGATGGATCATAGTATTCAGCAGATACTAATTCAAAAGCTGACGGTATTGGATATGTTTGATTCATGCAATGTGTAAATTCATGATGCAGAGTGCGCATGTATCTAACAACCTCAGATCCGCTTGATAAATTAATATTATTAAGATTATAAAGGTCTACCCTACGTGCGGCCGCTGCAGTACCTAAAACGACCGTACCATCCGTATTATAGGAATATGAACCATACAGACACCATTGCTTTGGAAAATACGTCTTACCAAAAGTTGGACCGGCTACGCTATTATATGGAGAAATAAAACAATCAAGCATTGCCTGCATAACAGGTTGTACCCTATCTAAGGATATTGCCGTGATACTACGGGTGTAATCCGTCTCGAAAGCATCATACTTGTACTCTACATTAATATTCCAAGGAATATTAAAATTAGTATTCAACCAAGAATCCAACGTAGAATTAGTCTTTACAGCATCCGTTGGATAATTGGCCATATTGACATCGAGGTTTTCATCACTCTTCCTACAAGAAACTAGAAGTGTAATCAAAACAATTATTATAATTTTTCGCATA
>JAATFC010000358.1 GCA_015655435.1 Chitinophagales bacterium
AAAGCTATACTGTCCAAATATTTATCGTCGTTATGCGAAACGATATTACCACTAGTCTTTCGCGTACTGTCAGTATTGGCTACCGGATAACTTTTGATTACCAAGGAACTCATTGGCTTTATGCTGTCAATGAGCGTATATAAGGCTTCTCTGTCTAATCCATGCTCCAGTATTGGATTAACCAATGCTAGTTCATCATGGCTCATGACGTTTGAAGAAAAATGGCTGCTTCCGTTATTCTGTTGAGAGGTCTTGCAGGAAATTAAAGTTGCCAGAACGGATAAAGTAAACCATAGGTTTGACTTTAAAACACTTATTTTATTCATTGTTTGATTATATTTTATATAAGGCCATTATTGTTTTTAATTGAGCAATCCAAGGGTAAGCTCAAAACAATTATTGCTAATTCCATTACCCAAAACATCCGTGTTGGACATAGGCCGGATGTTTTCAAAAGTGGCCTTTACATATATCCGGGAATTTCCTTTTGCCAGCTTTTTGAAATCGTATTGTACGCCCAAGAGATTGGACAGCCTATTGGCTGTATTAAAATAATAATTGGGGTACATGATGTTGTAGGCCACGAAATTACTAGAGCTGGCATTCGGGTAATATGTAAGGGATTTTTCTAAATTCTTCTTGTACCGTATGTTGTAGATCACCGACAGATTACCGATGCTGAGGTAGAACCATTTTTTAACCCCAATATGTAAGTCCACATAAGAAATTAGCTCATTGCTTAGTGTCGATGGATAATCTTCCGTATTACGCAAATAATTTGCACCTCCGGCAAAATTCCATGAAGTTTTTCCTTGTCTGTCCCTGTACAATCCTTTATATTGAATGGATACCGTATTTATGGTTTGGTGATGCATCTCGGATGAATAGATTACCTCGTACATTTTTGTAAAGGAATTTAAAGTCTGTACATATTCCGTGTCCGAAGTCTTAAGGTAGGAGCCATATAAGCCAAAGAGATGGTCAGCCTTTGCATTATTGACATGGTAAGAAATATTTGTTTCCAGTTTTTTATATACATGCGTACCTGCATTATAAGGAGTGGAAGTCCCATCTGTAACATTTTCTTTATGCCTCTTATAACTGAACTCGAAATTTATTCCCTTATTCTGCTGTATGGAATATTGCCCACTGAAACCGCCTCCATATGTATTGCCAAGATAAGCCCGGCTTAAAGAGCCACTAAGAAGGATGGGGCCATTGTACAGGTATTCGCCAAGCCCAAGTGTTTTGTATATATTTTGAGATCGTTGGCTGTTTTCCATTGTGATGGAAAGGTCTTCAACAAAATGATGGTAAAACCCGTTTAAGCCGATATTAAACCGCGGACTTAATGCATATAAAAGACTTGGCGTCAAAGTAATATTGATTGTTTTGTCCAATGGACGGGGGTCTTTTTGCCGAGCTCCATTCAAAACTTCGTATTTAATTCCCATTCCTAATCTCATACGTTTCGTAACATATTGGGATACTATATCCGCCCGCAACAAATAATATTGCTTGTTCCAGTCGGCGGTCAGGCTATCCATAATTTTATACGGATTGTTGCGATATGGATCTGCTAATTCCGTGCGCTGCGTGCCGATGTCTTCAAATTTGGAAAAAGTAAAAGACCCATAAAATCGCCAATCTTTCAAAGCTACATATTGTGCAGAATTAACAGTAAAACCTTTTGACTTACTGGGCATGTATGCATCTCTGAACTTATTATTACGTTGAAAATAACCTATGCTTGAGTTGCCTGTGCTACCGGAGTCTAGGTAAGCCCCTAGGAGAACATTGTCAAAGGAGGGTAAGCTATTTTTAAAGATAACCTCATTCCACAATGAATCCGGGGCTTTTTGTGCCCTTGCCGACAACGATAGAAATATGAAAATTAAATACGATAGTTTTTTCATCCTATTGGTCCGTTTATAATTACCATCCTTTAGGTGTCGGAGTGGTGGTCACCTCTAAATCGTTAGAAGAATTATTGGTATCTGTCAATACTTTCCTACCATTGATTTCCTGTTTTACTTTTCTTCTCAATGACTTGCCGTTATAAGTGCCGCCTACCGTGTTCATGCCGGCATCGATATTCGTTGGAAGCCTTTTACGGTCTGCCGTAACCGTACTGTTGGCTACTGCATCTATGCCATCTATTATTTCTTCTTTTGGTACTTTTACATACTGGGTTGAAGCTGTAGAATTGGGTTCTGTATATTTTGTTAAAGAAGCAGGATTGTCATCTCGGAAAATAACTAAACCACTGCCAAAAACGCCCGGTATGTAATCGAATAAGGTGGTAGAATATGCATATATGATATTGACATTTGGTACATCAGGGTTATCGGTATCTGGTGTGTTTGGATTAGCGGTATAATAGACCTCAAAATCGGAAACACCCGTTCCTAAGTTAACCGGAGAATTGGCATTGCCGTTCGGATCGGTTTTGTGATTGATGGCATCAATGGCAATAAGAATAGATTTCCCGGGAGCAACAGGATGCTCTTTTCCAGTTCCAGGAATCTGGAATACAAACGCAAGATATGCATCGCTCTCTCCTTGCGTGATAAAACCGTAGAAAGATGTAGTTGAACTGGAGGCTGCTTTTGTATTGCCAAACAAGAGCCCGTCAGCATATAAAGTGTCGGTGGAGTTGTTATAGATTTCAACAAAACCATCATAGAAATAATAGGAATTCGGAGCTCCGGAATAGTAAAACTCTTTTATAGCCCAACTTCCGACGGTACTGCTTGTCAGTTTTATTGTCTGTGAGCCTTGTGCCGTAATCTGTAGTTGAGTCACAGTAGCCGTAAGATATACTTCTTGAGATACGCCTGTCAATGTTTCGGTTTCCGTTGTTGATAATGATTTGGACACTGAAACGCTGTAAAGTCCGGGTGTCAAGCTTGAGAAACTAACAGATCCGCTACTATTGGTAGAATCTTTTACTTCAGTGTTGGTCGTCAGGTTTTTTAGTATGACCACCGCTTTTTCTACATTGGTCTGACTATAGTTGTCTGGATATTGCACCTGAAAAGAATAACTAACGGTGTTAGTACCTTTATCATTTTTTGAACACGAAACGGTACACAGCACGGCCAATGCCGTCAAGAACGAAAAAATGTTTGCTTTCATTATTTTTTATTTTTGATTAAAATGGCTATAAAGCAATAGATACCTCTGTTCCGAAGAAGAAACTTATATTTCTATTTTCATAAATTGTCGGGTATCGGGTACTGCTCTGTAGTGGTCTATGGTCGATAAAATTGTTTGCGAAGAAGGAAAAATTCAATCCGCCTTTAAATTCTTTAGTAAGTTTCAGATTAAATAACCACAAGGGTTTCCATGTTTCTTTTATATAGGTTGCTTTATTGATATTCAGGAAAATGTCAGCATCCGCCGTCGGGTCAATTGCTGCCCTTTGTTGTTCGCTGAAATTGATAACCTGTAGGGAAGTGCTATTATTCTGATTATAAGGAATGTACCCAATAGGTAAAGAATCATAACCTACGTATCTGTTTCTGTCCATCCATATTGTTTGAGCGGAAAATGTTACAAGAAAACTGAGTTCGGGGATATGTTGTATAGCCCTTATAGTTGTCAGAAACCTGTCATATACCGTTCCTCTTCCTGCAGGAAATACTCCTACTCTTGTGGTCTCTCTGCCTGCAAGGTTTTGTTGGAGTATGTATACATTATTGTTGGTCGATTTGGTATAAGTATAAGCTCCATTGATGTCAAAAGAGGTATTGGTTGCCTGTATTTTCCCTAAACTAAGCTCAAACTCAACTCCTTTGTTGATTCTGTTAATATTGTTCCTCGGTTGATAGTAAGAAACGAAGCTTGTTTTGGAACTTACATCATTACTAAGGATCGGCTTTTCTCCCGGCGGCGCACTATCAACTGTATATATTGGATACTGTGCCAGTTTAACCGAATTTAGAGTTGTGGACATACTATAGCCATTCTTTGTTTTTTCGTAATAGGCTGTGACGGAAAGTTTTCTTTTATTGCTTTTGTCAAAAACGATGTCGAATCCCGTTTCGAATTTTTGTGTTAATGATAATTTCAAATCCTTGTTTTGTGAATTGTACACACGGGTTGTTATGATAGCAAGCCTTTCGTCGGGATTTGTGGCATAATAGTTTAAACTATAGAAATCAAAATAGGCATTTTCCGGATACAAGTATAACAGGGTTGGCGCTTTTGAGGTGATGCCATACGCACCCCTTAAGGTAATATTATTGGGTGTTGTTAGTGCAACACTTAACCTTGGCGAGAGCGCATTTAATGAATAATCGTTCTGGAAAGGCTGTACACCATCCCATCTTATTCCAGCCATGATATCCAATCTGCTATTAAGTATTTTACCGGTTATCCTGTCTTGTGCATACAAGGCCATTTGTTGCAATGAAGGAATGGAATTATAGGCACGTTCACGATACGCTGCGCTTGATGTGTTGCGGATGGGACGGGTAAATGTTTTTCCTTTACCGTAGTTGGCATCCATTTTCCATTCTGTCCCTATTAATATATTGTGTACGTATTTTCCTGTTAGAAAATACAATTGGTTGTTGACATTTGCATTAAGGCTGAGTGGCTTGCCGTCTACCCACATTTTGCTCATGAAAGATGATGGTAAATAGGAAACCTCATTAGTGCTGTTTTCCAATGCATAAGACTCCGCTGTAATGTCTGCAGTATAATACTGCTGTTGGTAACCTTGTTGTGAAATGTAGTTCGCTCCAACAGCGTATTTCAGGGTCCTTGAAAACCACTTGTTGAAAACGATGTCGCCATTGCTGGTAAACCGTACATATTTTTCAATTGATTTTGTTTTCAAGGAATCTACCACAAAATCCGGATCCATATCATATATGTCCTTACTTCTTCCCAATGCTAATGTACTGTTGGTCATCCATTTTCTTGTGTTGCCGAAATATCCTGTGTATTGAACAGTTCCAGTAGTCCTTGAGTATTTCCTATATTTATTGGTTTCGTTGTCATTGCTTGTAGTTTGGTCAATGTCAACGTAAATATTGTTTCCGGACTTTTTTAGACCAAAACCCTTGCCTCCCCAAAATTGTGTCAATGCCGGGTTAAAGCGGGCCTTTAATTGTAAGGGCTCCTGTCTTGCTTTAGTTTTGACCACAATAGCACCTGTGTTCAAGTCTCCGTATTCGACGGAAGGAACACCCCTGATAACTTCTACTGACTCAATGTTGTCCGCGGTAATGCTTCTCAAGTCCACGCCACCGCCACTTGATGTAGAAAAAGAGGCCCCACTGCCAGCCGTCGCTGTGTTGATAGCCTGCAAATTGCCATTATTGGACAATGTAGCTCCGTTAATAATCACTGAAGTGCCTAATGAGCCAAGATTGTCCGCACTATATTGCCTAAGTGATGCTTGATTGGTGTTGCTGAAACTGGGGTTGCCAATAGGTGTACCGGGTACAAGCTGTAACACCTCCTGTAAACTGGTCGCTTGTAAGTGCTCAATTGCAAGACGGTTTATCAATGTGGACGTGGAGCTGTTTAGCGTACTCCTTTTGCCAACAACGACTACCTCTTTCATATTGAGGGTGTTGGGCAGGAGAGTTATTTCTATTGCTTTGGAACTGTCAGAGTTTTCAACTACAATTTCGTTGGAAATATATTGGTCGTGGTCTACAATCAAAGTAAATTTCGTTAAAGAAATCGACGGAAAAGAAAAATCGCCATTAGCTAAAGAGTATGTTTCTTGCCCCAGTTCCTTGATTGTGACTTTCGCATTTGGTACGGGTAAATTAGTTGCTTTATTAATTATCCTACCATATACTGTCTGCTCAATATAAGCTAGTGAACTATTCTTATTCAATGGAGTCCTGGACTCTGCTATATGATTTTGAAATAAAACAAAAAAAAGGATTAAATATTTTTGAATGCTCATCGTCTGCTAATGAAAACAATTGTTTCAACAAAGGTACTTTGTTGAGAAGACGAATATTTACGACTTCGGGAATGCTTTGTCAATGATTTACGAATTTGGGAAAAAATATTATTTGATACGGTATAACTACATATGACCGGAAAGTCTGTTATGTCTAGAACATATGAATGGGCCGCTTTTGTAGTAATCTTTATTAGAAAACTAAAAGACTAAACCGAGTCAATGACTGAAATGAGAATCAGATTAAAATTATTTGATTTTTATAGTATAGAATAATAAACTTGAATTGTCGTGGAATCAAATCAATAAATGGATTATACAGGTAATTAATTGCAAAGTATAATATTTAATAAAATGTATAATAAGTTCGATTTATTGTAATATATTTGTCTACTATTTTAGTGGACTTTGTTTTGCATGCAAAGAGCAGAAAGGAATATTCTTTATATATTTTATTTTGATATCACTGTGTGGACTGCGTTATAATTACGAGGTTTCTTCGCTCAGTGATTGAACACTATTAATGGATATTGGAGGTGATTTGAAACCTCTGTAGAATGTTTTTTGTACGTATAAGTTAATAAATTACATGAAGGTTGAAGTTTAATACAACCCATCTTAATACATTATAAATTTGTTATAAAAAATATAATTTTTAACTTTATTATTTTTTAATAAGAAACGAAATATTTGATATTCTATAATAAATGAAGGGTAGTACAATTGATAAGGAAAAAGTTTTTACTCATATATTCAATGAATATGAGGAAAGATTGTACATATTTATTGTCAAGATTTTGCATTCCGAGGCATTGGCTAAGGATATGCTACAAGATGTGTTTCTGACATTATGGAATCATATGGATAGTTTGGGGCAAATTGAAAATATGAATGCCTATTTGTATAAGATCACGGAAAATAAAGTATATAATCAATTACGAAAGACCGCCTGTGACAAGGAGGCAAGGGCACAATTTTGGATTCTGACAAAAAAAGAGACCCAAGATCATTCCGAAACGATCGTCGTAAGGGAATATGAACATATTATTGAGCACGCCATTGAAAATCTGCCTCCACAACGTAAACAAATTTACTTGTTAAGTAAACGGGAAGGTATGAAACAGTCTGATATAGCCTCACATCTCCATATTTCTCCGAATACAGTTCGAAACCATTTAGCTCAGGCGTACAAACAGATTGGCGTTTACCTTAAGCAAGCACTCTCTTCCTTTTTATTTTTTTTATAATTTTTTTTAAGTCAATAGTAGTTTTTTGCTTTTCGATTGTCATATTATTATAATGGCAGAAAAGATTGACATACTTTTTGAAAAACTTGTGGACGGAACATGCTCCGAATCCGAGTTTAATATAATCATGGATTTCCTCAAAGAGGAGGGCAATGAAGGGTATGCTCGGAACATGTTGCAAATTCTGTACAAAGACATCGACCAATCTTTCTACACTTCTAAATTGGATAAAATACAGTCTGTTACTATTCCTAAGGCGAAAACTAGGAACGTAATTTATATGAAATATGCCGCAACCGCTGCTGCCGTTGTTGTGTTTGTTGTGCTTGCATTGTTTATAATTTATCCTAAACGGAATCAGACATCTATTGTGGCTTCAGCTTCTGAATTCTTGACTAACAAAAACTTAGTTGAACAAGCTACGAAAAAATCTGAACGTAAACATATCGTACTGACGGATGGTACACAGGTATGGTTGAATTCGGAGAGTTCCTTAACTATTCCGGAAAAGTTTGACAAAAACAAACGCGAAGTGTTTTTAAATGGGGAAGCTTTTTTTGATGTGAAGCATGCCGAAGAAATTCCATTTATCATACATACCGCCAATCACGTTTCCACAAGGGTATTGGGTACTGCATTTGACATTAAGGCATATGATGGTCAGGATATGTCGGTGTCTGTGCAACGGGGAAAAGTGCAAGTCCAGAAAGACAAAAAAATACTGGCTACACTAATTGTCGGACAACAGATAAAAATCAGTAGCAAAGATGTAGCGGCATCGCCACTGCTTGTAGAAGTGAAAGAAGAAAAAATCGCAGGATGGAGAGCAGGTGCACTGGACTATGAGGGATGGCAATTTTCGGATATCATAGAAGATCTAAAAAGGAATTACAATGTTCAGATAGAACTGCAAAACATCAAAGTAGGCAATGAAATAATCTCAGTCTCATTTAATCAAAAGGATAAAATTGACAACATCCTTAGTGTCTTATGCACATTGACTAATACAAACTATACATTCCAGAATAATTCATACATCATTCATTAACCCATAAATACTCGTATAATGTAAAATATCAAGTGTCTCATATAGTAAAAAAACAAAAACCGTTACAGGCGGCAACCTGCAACGGCAGAACGGCTTTATTTAATTCCATATTCCCGAACTAAACAAAACGCGATTAAAGTTATGTTTTTATCTGCTATTCGCAAATTTTGCGAAGGAAATGCTACGCCTTTTCCATTCCCGCTTCTTCTCAAAAGAAAATATCTTATGCGCGTTTCCCTAATTCCTGTCCTGCTTTTTTTGTTCTTTGTATCACACGCGTACACAGGGGAAGGACAAAACGTAAAGAACACAAAGGTCTCTGTTAATTTTAACAAGACGCCGTTAAGTACAGTCCTTAAAAATCTGAAAAAGCAGTCTCGTTTTAATTTCGCCTATAAATACAGTGACGTGCTTTCTCAACCAGAGGTTACTTACTCTGCTGCCAATGTATCTCTGTCGGAAGTATTGGATGATATATTGTCGCCGAGACATTTGAAATATGTAGAAAATGAGGATAATATAATTATCCTCACGATTCCTCCCAGCCAGAATAATTCTCTTAATGGTTTGAAGGCCGCGCCGGTGGACAGTTCCATTCGCATAGTCGGAATAGTATTGGATGAGAATAACCAACCATTGCCAGGCGCCAGCGTTCATGTCAGCTATTCTCCCAATGCCAAGAATGGAAATAGGTTCATCACATCCCGTAAGTCGCAAAACACGGACGCAAATGGTCGTTTTAGGTTCAACTTATCGGAAGGTGAATTTGTTTTCATAGTTGAATATGTTGGTTATCAGCCACAGACGGTACTTAAAGAGCTTGTAAACAATAGAGATGACTACAATTTGGTAATAAGTCTGAAGCCTAACCCTGTGGCGTTAGAGGATGTCAAGATAACAACGGGTCTAGTCGTCCGTAATAAACTCACCTTTACCGGTGCAACCTCGACTTTTACTGGTGAACAGCTAAAACAAGTGGGAAACCAGAACATACTACAAAGTCTTAAGAGCCTTGACCCTTCCTTTATCGTTCTGGACAATAACACGCAGGGATCTAACCCTAATTCGTTGCCCCAGATTGAACTGAGGGGAAAGACAAGTATAACGTCCGTTTCGGATGCTTTTAGTAGCGATCCTAATTTGCCTTTATTTGTTTTGGACGGGTTCGAAACAACGCTTCAGACTATTAGTGATTTAGATATCAATAGGGTTGCGTCCATTACCATACTGAAAGATGCGGCTTCCACTGCTATGTACGGGGCGAAGGCTGCTAATGGTGTAGTTGTGATTGAAACTATTCGACCTAAAGCAGGAGAGATACGAGTTTCTTATACGAATGATTCCCGTCTTGAGATACCAGATCTCAATAGTTACAATATGATGAATGCTTCAGAGAAGCTGGAATTTGAAAGATTGTCCGGACGCTATATAACGAAGGATCCATTGTCTCAGTTAACGCTGGATGAACTATACAACCAAAGATTAAAAGCGGTACAGGAAGGCGTGAATACCTATTGGCTGAAAGTGCCTGTACGCAATGGTTTTACCAATGGGCATTCCCTGAGTGTCAACGGAGGAAGCCAGTCTCTCGCATTTGATGCAGGATTGACTTATCGTAATGTGGCAGGTGCCATGAAAGGTTCATCCAGAACGAACTGGTCCGGCAATACAAATATTACTTATAGAAAAGGAAAGCTGAATATTACCAATCAGATGTATATTTCTGGATATAAGTCGGATGAATCTCCTTATGGTGACTTTTCTGATTTTGTCAATGCCAATCCTTATTATAAGATGTATGACGATAATGGAAACGTGCAGCCCAATTTGGACAATACTATAGGAATTTCATTGGTATCAAGTTCTATCATTGTGCCTAATCCATTGTATAACGCATTATTATATAGTATTAACAATAATAAAAATAGTACTATAAGGGACAATCTGCGTTTCATTTATACGGCGAGTAGAGTGTTTAGATTCGATGGCGGAATTCAGGTAAATAAGTCGACAACTGAAGCCACCGTGTTTCAAAATCCACAAAACACGGCTTTTGCCGATGCCGTCTCCACTCGTAAAGGTTCATATAGTCACACTCAGACAGACAACAGTAGTTACAGTGCAAACCTAATGGTGACTTATGCCAATGCATGGGGCAAACATCAGCTTACGACCAACATGCGTGGCGATATTGAGCAGTCTGCTAATAGTTCACTGGGCTTTACGGCAGAAGGTTTTCCATACGGAAGTAATGGTAATCCAACATTTGCATATAGTTATACACAGAATTCATCGCCTTCTGCCGCTAACTCAAAAACGAGAAGAGTCAATAGTCTGGTAAGTGCCAACTATAATTATGATATGCGCTATTTGATGGATTTGAACTATAGATTGGATGGTTCTACTGCCTTTGGTTCCGCGAAGAAATATTCTCCTTTTTGGTCCGTTGGTGTT
The DNA here is from genome assembly GCA_015655435.1 of Chitinophagales bacterium. Classification (GTDB taxonomy): domain Bacteria; phylum Bacteroidota; class Bacteroidia; order Chitinophagales; family Chitinophagaceae; genus Rhizosphaericola. The sequence goes on from JAATFC010000358.1 coordinate 10,682, forward strand.
GGTTGGAATGTAAACCGGGAAAAGTTTTTGGAAAATGCCAAATGGTTGGTTCTGTTGAAGCTTCGGGGAAATATTGGTGTGACCGGAAACCAGAATATAGGTAGTACTAATTCGGTCTCCATTTATAACTATGCCTCCGGAAGTAATATTTTTGGCCAATATCTCAATCTGTCATCACTTGGAAA